>JALGSS010000044.1 GCA_029821745.1 Candidatus Zipacnadia bacterium | reverse complement strand
GACCTGGTGGGGCCTGACCACGTGGGCATCGGGGCGGACTACGACGGCCTGCCCGAAACGGAGATCCCGGTGCCGCCCCATGTGGGGAGGCTTGCCGAGATCACCGTCGAAATGACCTCCCGAGGGTGGGATGAGGAGACGATCATGAAGGTGCTCGGAGGCAACTTCCTGCGAGTGCTGGATGACGTGATTGGTTGAAGCCAAAGCGGCACGGGGCCGCCCAGGTCGTGACCGCGGCAATACTCAGCAGGAGGATGGTCCATGAGCTTCATCCACGCATTTACGCAGACATACCGGCACTCGGGCAAGTCCGGGGCGGAGAGCAGTACTGTCGGCTATCTGTCGGTGCTCACAGTCTTGGCGCTACTGGTGGGAGTGAGTGGCATGTCCTGCTATGCGCAGGAGGAGTCGTGGTTCGAGGAGCCCCAGGCTCCTGGGACGCAGATCGGGCTGAACGCCGAGGCGCTGGAGGCCGTGCAGTCGTACGCGGCCGACCAGCCGATCGTGGGCACGTATCTGTTCTATTGGTACGACGTCTACTCGGGCGCGCATGTGACCTACGGCGACGGCGGAGACGCCTGCACCACTCACCCACCCTCGTGGGAGGACTATAGCTTCCATTCGACGCAGTGGTGGAGGGAGCAATTGCAGGACATCACGGCGGCCGGGATCGACTTCGCCGCACCTGTGTACTGGGGCTATCCCGGCGGCTACGCCGGCTGGTCCTTCCAGGGACTGCCGCCCCTGGTCCGCGCCCTGGACTACATGGACAAGATCGGTGAAGAGCACCCGAAGATCGGCTTGTTCTACGACACCAGCACGCTGGCGCACAGTAGCGCGGGGAAACGCATTGACCTGTCCACCGACGACGGCAAGGCGTGGTTTTACTGCACGATCCGCGACTTCTTCAGCTTCATCCCGCCGCGCCACTGGGCGGCGATCGACGGCAAGCCCATCATCCTGCTGTACGCCTCCGCATTCGCGGAGAAGCAGGACCCGGCGCTGTTCCCGTATGTGCGCGAGCGGTTCAGGGCCGACTTCGCTGTGGATCCATACATTATCAAGCAGACCTCCTGGGAAGGGGAGGCCGACAACACCTGCAACGGCCTGAGCATGGCCGGCTGCGCGGCGCTCGGACCCGGCTACGACCACTCAGCGGTCCGCGGGCGCACGCCGCTCATCCGAGAGCGAGAAGATGGCGCGTTCTACACGCGGAGCTGGGAGACGCTGCTGCGCTTCAATCCTGCCCGGCGGCCGAAACTCGTGATGGTGGAGACGTGGAACGAGTTCCACGAGGGCACGGACGTGGCGGAGACGGTGGAGTATGGACGGCAGTACATCGATCTCACCCGGAAGCACGCAGACATCTTCCACGCCGACGAGTCGGTCGCGGCGATCTCGGGGCCATACTCGGACGCCAAGTCCGTCACGTTCGAGATCGTCGACGGCGAACAGCGCGGCGGCATCACGGTTCCGTCGAACGCCGACGGTCTGACGGAGCTTGTGACGGTCGAAGGCAAGCAATGCCTCAAGACCATTGCCGGCGAACACGAGGGCAAGTTCCTCTACTTCAACCTGGCCGAGAGCTTCGCGTTCGATCTCGACCCCCAGCCCGTGACCATTACCATCGAGTACTTCGACGACGGGTGCGAGGGGTTCTCGCTGAATTATGACTCGACCGATTCCGACGGATCGGTTCGCGATGGCGCGTTCAAGTCCGGCGGGGGCGTGACGATGGAGCACACTAAGCAGTGGAAACGGGCGACCTTCACTGTGGCCGATGCGCGCTTTGCCAACCGCGCCAACGGTTCGGACTTCCGGTTGGCAGTGAGCGGTCCCGGGGATCTCACAATCGCCGGGGCGGAAGTGTCCAAGGGCGAATGAATGAGAGAAGTAACGGATGGACCCCATCCTGTCGCGGACGGCTGACCCGCGGGATGTCACGGGGATCGCCCCTACAACGGCCAACTGGGAGGTGACGATGGAGGCTGGAATGTACGGAGCATAGTCGCGGCAGTTGCTCCCGATGTGCACCGGCAGCCGAGGCGCATACTGGTGCCGGGAACCGATGGTTTCCGGGCATACGTTCAATGATGTAGTGTTGTCACAATTACACCTGCTTGCTCACTAATAGGGGAGGCGTCATGTCATGCGCCGAGGCTTTACGCTCATTGAACTGCTGGTCGTGATCGCGATTATCGCCATTCTCGCAGCGATCCTGTTTCCCGTCTTCGCGCGGGCACGCGAGAAGGCCCGCCAGACCAGTTGTCTGTCCAACATCAAGCAGCTAAATCTGGGCTTCCAGATGTACGCCCAGGACTACGACGAGCTCTTCCCGTCGGCGTGGTACGTGTGGAACAACCAGGATGGCTGGGTCTGGGCCGACTGTATCTACCCCTACATCAAGAACTACGGCGTGTATCGTTGCCCGAGTCGCAAGACGCTCAACCCGGTTTGGACTACCGCGCCGACGCTGCGCGGGGTGATTCCTAGCATGAATCGCTACGCCCTCGCCTACGCTTCCAACACGAACTACTGGGGCGGCAGCAATGGCGCCGGCGTGGCGTGCAACCATCCCATGGGCCGCGAGCTGGCCCGCATTGAGAAGCCGGCGGAGACCGTGCTGCTGCATGACTACTACGGGCATTTCGAGTCCGCCGCCCAGTTCACGATCCACACCTACCTGTCCTCGGGCCACCAGGACGTGTACCGCCACAACGACGGCGTGAATGTCGCTTTCGTCGATGGTCATGCCAAGTGGCTGAACCGGGGAAGTCTGTGCGAGCAGAACGCCAACGGTGTCTATCGGCTGTTCACCATCCAGGACGACTAATCCGGTCGGTACCCAATACCGCACGCGTTGGCAAGCGCATCGACTGCGCGCCGGTGTCCCTGTCATCACCATAAACCGGTTCATAGGGGATGGAAGACGATGTCTGATCCCGCCCGGCCGAAGAAGGTCAATCTGAAGCAGTTGCTCATTCTGCTGCCAATCCTGCTCTGCGTGGCGGTGGCGGTCAACTGGACGTCCATCGTCAAGGTCGCAACTGGGGAGTGGACCCTGCGCGGCGTCCTGCTCGGAATGGCAAGCGAAATCACGGAGGATCTTGTCGGGTGGGAGGTGCCGGGGCCCGCGGGGGCGGAAGACGCAAAGGTGGTCATCGATATCTTCCTACATGGGGGTGACCCGTGCCATGCGGACTTCCTGTTCCTCGGCCAGGCCCTCGGCACCGTAGATCCAGACCGCGTGCGTGTGGTCTTCCAGGACACATCCACCGAAGAGGCCGGCGAGCTGTTCAAGACCATGGACCTCGGGTGCGAACAGGGCTTGGCGGTGAACGGCAAGACCGAGTTCACCATACCTCTGGCGGTACCCGAAGGAGACCGGAAGGACAAGACGATCTTCCTGACCAAGGACGGCGGCTGGACCCCCGAGGACTTCTATATGGTGCTCGACAACGAACTGAAGAAAGCCTATGACGGCAAGGGGCTCGACATGACGTCCGACGAGATGAACCAGCACCTGGAAGAGGAGGTTGGGGAGTTCAGGGACAAGGAACTGGAGCTGGCGAAGGCCAGACGAGAGCTGGAAGAAGCCCAGGAGTAACGCCCTCAGCCAGTCTGCCGGCACCCGTAGACGAAACCGCCGACCCCGAAGGCGTGGGGTCGGCGTTGTCGTGTCCGGATGTCGTCACCGGGGCTTACTTCGTCGCCTGTTCGTAGGCATATCCCGCGCGCAGGAGCTTGTCTTCGGTGAAGGGCGCGCCCAGGATCTGCAGGCCGATGGGCAGATGGTCCTGGAAGCCGCACGGCAGGCTCATCCCACAGATGCATCCGACGTTGATCGGGATCGTGCAGATGTCCGCCAGCTTCAGGGCCATCTGGTCGAACTCGCCGAAGTTCCACGCCACGCACGGAGATGTCGGCGAGAGCAGGATGTCGTACTTTTCGAAGGCCCGCTCGAAGTCTTGCTTAATCAGCGTGCGGACCTGGAGGGCCTTCTTGTAGTAGGCGTCATAGTACCCGGCGCTCAGAGCGTAGGTGCCCAGCATGATCCGCAGCCGGACCTCCTCGCCGAAGCCCTCCGCCCGGGTCTTCGCGTACAAGTCGTGGATGTCCTCGACGGGCAGCTCCGTGCGATGGCCGTAGCGCACCCCGTCGTAGCGAGCCAGGTTCGAGGAGCACTCGGCCGTCGCGATGATGTAGTACACGGGCAGGGAGTAGTCGATGTTCGGCAGGCTGACCTCTTCACACTCGACCCCAAGTTCGGTCAGCGTGTCCACGGCCGACAGGACGGCGGCCTTGACGGGCGGATGGATGCCCTCGCCGTACACCAGTTCCTTCACGATGCCGGCCTTGAGGCCTTTGACGCCATCGTCGAGGCATCCCACGTAGTCGGGCGGCTCCATGTCGGCGCAAGTGGCGTCCATGGGGTCGGGGCCGGCGAGCACCTGCAGCAGCATCGCGCAGTCGCGCACGTCCTTGCACAGCGGGCCCACCTGGTCAAGGGACGAGGCGTAGGCGATGACACCGTAACGCGATACGCGCCCGTAGGTAGGCCGCATGCCCACAATCCCGCACAGGGAAGCGGGCTGGCGAATTGACCCGCCCGTGTCGGTCCCGGTCGCGCAGAAGGCCTCGCCGGCCGCGACGCTTGCCGCACTGCCCCCGGAGGAGCCGCCGGGCACCCTCTCGAGGTCGATCGGGTTGCGGGTGATCTGGTAGGCCGAGTTCTCAGTCGAGGAGCCCATCGCGAACTCGTCGAGGTTGGTCTTTCCGACCATCGGCATCCCGGCCTCGTCGCAGCGCGTGACCACCGTGGCATCGTAGGGCGGGATGTACGGCTCGAGTATCTTGCTTCCTGCCGTGGTCTTGACGCCACGGGTGCAAAACAGGTCCTTGTGGCCGACGGGAACGCCCGCGAGGGGTCCCAGTTCTTCGCCGGCGGCGCGCCGCTCGTCAATCTGTGCGGCGGCCTGGTCGGCCTGTTCGCGCGTCAGCGTGATGAAGGCCTTGATGTCGCCCTCCACCGCGTCGATCTTCTCGAAGCAAGCCGCGACGGCTTCGCGTGCGCTGACTTCCTTCGCTTGCAGCTTCTGCGACAGTTCGTATGCGGTCAGATCAGTGAGAGCCACTGGGAATCCACCTTACCTGGCTGGATGTCTTCGGGATGCCGGGCGGCATCGGCCCGGAGCATCAGGTACGACTGTGTGCACGCTCGTCGGCGACAGGGGTCGGGTCGCGCAGGCTAGACTTCAGAATCGCCGACGACGCGGGGCACGCGGAAGAACTCATCGACGCCGTCCGGGGCGTTCGCCACCGTATCCTCGGTGGTCAGGGACGTGCCGACGGTGTCGTCGCGGTATACGTTCTGCATAGGGATTGCGTGGGAGGTCGGCGGCACGTCGGCCGTGTCGATCTGCTGCAGCGCATTGAAGTACTCAAGGACGCGGTTCAGATCATTGCCGACCCGCTCCAGCTCTTCATCAGATAGAGCCAGATGCGCCAGCTTGGCGACGTGCTGAACTTCTTCTCGGGAGATCGCAGCCATGTTCGCTCACCTTCGTTCGGAAAGAAAGACGGGAGGTATTGTACCGCCCGCCTTCTTGGGCGTCAAGGAACCCACAGGCCACCCGCCCGGGGGCTCTGAATGCCCTCAGATACCCTCGGCCCGAGGCAGGAAATCGCACGGTGAGCGCGGAAGCTGTCCGCGCCATTACTGCCGTTCAGGGAGGTCGCTATGTCTGAGTTCATTGTCCCTTTGGAGAACCCGAAGCCAGACTGTGAGCGCTTCATCCGCGCGATGATGGGCGAGGAGTTGCCCGACAAGCCGCCGATGATCGAGTACCTCGTCGACGCCACGCTGATGCGCCCGATCCTGACAGACATGGTCGGCCGGGAGTGGGTCGATCCCCAGCCGGGGGATCGGGACTCCCAAGCTGCCTACTGGGACAACTTCGCTGAGTTCTGGTACCGGATGGGTTACGACGTCGTTCGGCTGGAGATCGCCCTGGGCTTCCCGACCAATAATCTCGTGACGGACGATTCCGCGCCCGGCGTGGATCAGCAGCGCGCATGGGCGGACCAGCACCACGGCACGATTGCGAGTTGGGAGGACTTTGAGACATACCCATGGCCATCGCTGGAGGCGATGGATTTCTTCCCCCTGGAGTACATCAACGACCATCTGCCCGGGGGCATGGGGCTGATCTCCTGCCACGCCGGCGGCATCTATGAGCATCTGTCGGCCGTCCTCTCGTACGAGGGCCTGTGCCTGATGCTCATGGATGACCCGGAACTGGTCAAGGCCGTGTGCGACAGAATCGGCGGCCTGATGGAGGGCTTCTACCGGCACATCCTGGACCTGGACAACCTGATCGCGGTGTTCCCAGGCGACGACATGGGTTTCAGGACAGCCACGCTCATCTCGCCGGAGCATCTCAAGGAGTTCACGGTGCCGTGGCACCAACGGTTCTGTCGGATGACCCACGACAAGGGTCTCCCCTACTTCCTGCATTCCTGCGGCAACGTCGAGGCGATCATGGACTACCTAATCGACGTGGTGGGGATCGACGGGAAGCATTCGTATGAGGACGCTATCATCCCCGTGGCCGAGATGCAGCGCAGATACGGCGACCGGATCGCGATTCTCGGCGGCGTCGATGTGGACATGCTGACGCGCGCCGAGCCGGACGAATTGCGTCAGTATGTCCGGGGCATTCTTGACGAATGCGGCCCACGTGGGCGGTACGCGGTGGGCTCGGGCAACTCGATTCCCAGCTACATTCCGCTGAACAACTACCTGACGATGCTGGATGAGGCATTGCGGTAGCCGCTGGCGTGAAGGGGCACAGAAAACCGGATAGAGAACCACGCTGTGCGCCAGGCATCTGGCGCACAGGACGTTCTCAGAGGGGACAACAGGGCTGTGTTAGAAAAGGCCAGATAGCCGTGGGGTGTCGATGTCGTACAATCGACGGGCCCCCTCGGAATTGGTCTAAGGTCCTGCGGGGCCCCGGTCATTGAGACCCGGCACGGGTCTCTCCACCCCGCAGCTACCCAAGCGCGTTTCCCAACACAACCACAGTGGCGTCCGAACCTATCTATCGGCGCAAGGTGACCAGCTTCTCCTCGCCGGCGGCCCGACGAATCGCCTCCCGGGCGAGGACGGCTGTGGTGTTCACCAGCGGTATGTTCTTGAGCGTGGGTTCGGCGAGGGCAAGCGGAATCTCGGTGCAGCCGAGAATCATCGCCTCCGCCCCATCGGCGATCATGCGGAAGGCGGCCGTCTCCAGGGCATCAATAGCCTCCTGGGCGACCGGCGACGACTTGGACTTGATCCCCCAGTCCGGGTGGTAGATGGCCTCCTGGACCCGCCGCTGGTTGGTCTCGGTGGGGAGCACCACGCGCACATTGCGGTGATTGAAGGCGTGCTGGTAGACCTCCGCCGCGATCGTGCCGTCCGTGGCGAGCAGGCCCACGTGCGATGTACTCGGGTACGTGTGAGTCACGAACTCCGCCGTAAGCTCGACAATGTTCAGCAGCTCAGCGCCCACAGCGAACTCCTGGAAGCCTTCCTGAACGACGTCCCACACCGCCGGGCTGTGAGCCGTATTGCACGGCACGCACACCACACCGCAACCGAACTGCACGAGCAGGCGCAGCGACCGGAGGATCTCCGTGGCGGGATTCTCGGTGCTCCGGCCCAGAACAAACTCGGTGCGGTCGGGGACCGAGGGGTTGGTGTAGAGCAGGACGTGCAGGTGGTCGGAGTCTCTCACGGCCCGAGTGTTGGCGAGAACCGCAGCATGTGTGCTCTCGCCGGCCTTCGGGCCAACGCCGCCGACGATGCCGATCAGCTTGCTCATAGGTGATCACCGGGGCAATCATAAGGCCGACAACCCGGAGTGTCAACGATAGTGCCGTTCGCAGCGAGCATCAAACGCATGGTGAACCTGCCCCGCGCCGCAGTTCGCATCACATGCGCAAACTTGGCAGGTGACCTTGAGGCGGCTCGCAGGCTATAATGGCACGGACGGCGACACCGACGGAGCGCGTCCTGACCCCAGCCTTGTGAGCCTGAACTGACCGATGGCAAAGAAGAAGAAGAGATCGAGCAAACGCACCTCTGCCCAGCAGCCTCCGCGCGCGGCGGAGCCGTCTATCGCTGAGCCCCTGACACGCCGCCGGCGGTGGGTTCTGATCGCGACGCTGTGCGTCTGGGCGGCGTGCTCCATGCTGCTGGCGGGCGTGATCCCTCGGGGTGACGCGCCGGATGAAGCCGCGCACCTGTCCTACATCAGCCACCTCGCGGACACATGGACCCTCGTCGATTTCCGGACGGAATCGAAGGGTACCGAGAAGCACCAGCCGCCCCTTTACTACGGGCTATGCGCGCTGGTCAGCATCGTCACCGGGGGCTCCCTGTTCGCGCTAAGGCTTGTCTCGACGCTCTGTGGATTGGCGCTGATCCTGGTGAGCTTCGGCCTGGCGAGGCAGTGGCTGCCCTCGGGTGGCTTCCTGCTCCACTGGGCCTGCGCGGCGGCTGTGGGCTTCTTGCCCATGAATCTGTACGTCTGCTCGGCGGTCAACAATGACCCGCTGGTGAACGCGCTGGTGGCCGCCGGACTGCTGGCGATGTGGGCCACGCGCGACTCCCAGCGCCCCCTGCGTGACGCGGCCCTCGTCGGCGCGATCGCGGGTCTGGGGATGCTGACCAAATCGACGGCCCTGGCGCTGGTCGCCGCCGGTTTCGTGTGGTACGGCGTCGCCTACCTGTCCCGGGGCAGAGCGAAGCAGGAGCTGTGGCGGCTGGTGGCGTTCCTGGGCGGCTTGCTGGTGATCTGGGGGCCATGGGCGGCGCGCAATACGGTCATGTACGGCGACCCGCTGGCGGCCCGAGCGTTCTCGGCCCTCGCTGCAGGAGCGCCCCCCGAGATGTTTGGCGGCCCCGGCCTCTCGTACTGGGTCCTGTGGGTAGCGCCCTTCGCGTGGCGCACGTTCTGGGGCGCGTATGACCACCTGATCCACCCGGATGATTTCCTGCCCGGGGCATGGTACCTGGCGTTCGCCCCGTTGGTGATCCTGGCCCTCCTGGGCCTGGGGAGAGCACTCCCCGGCTGGTTGCGCACTCCGGAGCGAAGGGCACTCGCCGCGAGTCTCGCCATGGGGACCCTCGTACTGCTGGTGGGTTTCGTCGGGTTCAATCTCAACGTCTTCCAGGCCCAGGCACGGTACTTCTTCTGCTTCTTGCCTGTGCTTCTCATCGCCCTGTGCGCCGGACTGTCCTCCCTCGGGAGCCGATCCGGGCAACTGGGCGTTCTTGTATTGATGATGCTTCTCGCGGCCGGATGCGCCGACGGCGTCGCGTGGCGCATGTGGTTCACCGGGAAGTGACTCCCTTTCGCAGGAGGCCTTGCCCTTGAAAGTAGCCCTTTTCGTCGGTGGACGCGGGACACGCCTTTTCGGCGATGAAGCACCGATGCCCAAGGCACTGTTCGAGGTCGGCGGGCGCCCGGTCATCTGGCACATCCTGCAGATGTACATGGCGGCGGGGATAAGCGAGTTCGTCCTGCTGCTGGGATACCGGGGCGACCTGATCGCCGACTACTTCATCAACCACGCGCCCTTCGCCGACGTCGACCTGGCGGTGACAGGCGGGGGCAACGGCGCTCCGGATGTGAGGGTGCTGCGTCCCCGGGAGCGACAATGGCACGTGACCCTGTGTCAGACAGGCATCGACACGGAGAAGGGCGAGCGGCTCCGCATCGCGCGCGACTATCTCCAGGACGAGCCCAACTTCATGGCCACGTACGGAGACGGACTCTCGGACATCGACCTGCAGGGGCTTGTAGCCTTCCACGAGTCCCACGGGAAGATGGCGACGGTGACATCTGTGAGGACCCACTCCCAGTGGGGGCATCTGCACATTGGGCCGGACGGGCAGGTGCTGGGGATGGAGGAGAAGCCGCCGCTGCACACGGCGATCAACGGCGGGTTCTTCGTTTTCAAGCGAGAAGTGCTGGATTTCCTGGTGCCGGGAGACACGCTGGAGGGTGACTGTCTGCCACGCCTCGCAGAGGCAGGGGAGCTGATGGCCTACCTGCATGACGGCTTCTGGATGGCGATGGATACCTACAAGGACAATCAGGCACTGGATGAATTGTGGGAATCTGAACAGGCGCCCTGGAAGACGTGGGACTGGTAGTCGGGAATACCCCGTGGCCGGCGAAACCGGCCAGAATGGCAGCGACGGCGGCCCGTCCAACGAGAGTCGTCGTCAGACCCTTGCCTGTGGTAAACTCAAGTCCATGAAACTCAGCGTTGTTATGCCCGCTTACAACGAAATCAACACCATTGATGAGATCGTCTCCCGTGTGCGCGCCGTGCCCGTAGACAAGGAGATCATCCTCGTCGACAACTGCTCCACAGACGGCACTCGTGAGCGCATCCAGCAGCTTGCGGAAGAGGACGGCATCCGCGCAATCCTGCAAGAGCGAAACATGATGAAGGGCAACTCTGTCAAAAAAGGGATTGCCGATGCTCGCGGCGACTTCATCATCATCCAGGACGCGGACCTCGAGTACGAGCCGAACGATTACTTGGCCCTGCTTGAGGTCGCTGAGCGGGATGAGACCTTTGCGGTCATCGGGTCGCGAGTGTCGGGGATGAAAGAGCGGGGGGAGCGACTGCCCTTCGGCGCGTACCTGATCGGTCGCGAGACGATCAACTGGTTCTTTCGCCTGTTGTTCTGGACGAAGCTGACCGATATCGCGAGTTGCTACAAGCTGGCCCGGCGCGAGGTGTTCCAGGGACTTGTCTTCCGATCCGATAGCTTCGATCTGGACTTCGAGATCGCGGTCAAGTTCACCAAGGGCGCTCGACGCAGCGGGAAGCGGGTTGCTGAACTGCCGATCCACTACTCCCCCCGGACGATCCGCGAGGGCAAGAAGATTGGCTGGCGAGACGGGTTCGCCGCCCTGTGGACCATCCTGAAGTTTCGTGTGATCGATTGAGGCGGAATGCGCATGAAGTTGCGGCCGGGATATCTCGTCGCCCTCGCGGCCCTGGTGGTTACAGGCACGGTCATCGGGGTCGCAGTCAGGAACTCGAAGCGCGAGAAGCCCCAGCCGCCTCCCTCGAGGCCCTCGCAGGAGATGGAAACGCTCGACAAAGCCCGCCTGGACCTCGATGACGTCCAGCTCAACGACTACGACGAGAACGGGGACCTGGTCTGGAGCGTCAAGAGTCACGGCAGCATTGAACTGGACAGGGCGACGATGTCCGCGCGAGGCACCGACATCTTCTGGGAGCTGAGACGCGGCGAGGAGGACGTCCTGACCGTTGTCGCGCCCAGCTTCCTGATTGACTACACGGCCAAGAAGATCCGCTTCGAGGACGGCGTCGAGAGCCACAGCAGCCTTGAGGGGTTCGAGTTCAAGGCCGAGGCGGTGTCCTACGACATGGGCACCCAGCGGCTGCGAGCGGACGGCGACATCCAGGCGAAGTTCCGCGACTACTCGCTGCGGGCCGGGGCGCTGGCATTCGGGCGCGTTGACGAGACGCTCAATCTCACCGATGACGTGGAACTGCGATACGCGCAGTACGTGGGCACGGCGAAGAACGTGGTCATCGACAAGCCGGCGAACCGGGCCACACTCACCGGAGGGGCGCGAGTCGAGGGCGGCGGCTACTCCGGCCGAGCCGACCGAATAGAGGTGGACGGCGAGAAGAAGCAGGTGCGGCTCACCGGGAGTGTCGCAATATCGCGCGGGGCGTTGCGCGCTCAATCGGCCAAGGCGCTGCTGGACCGCAAGGCCCAGCGGGCCGAGATGCGCGGCGGCGTGAAGCTCGTCGGCGAGGGCTTCACCGCCCGGGGTCAGAAGCTGGTCCTGGACGCCGCCAAGTCGACGGCGACCATGTCCGGCGGCGTCAAATTCAGTACCACTCGTTAACGAAGCCATGCGCGGCCCGCAGGCGGGCATTGCAGAGGCTGAAGGGAGATCGAGAACATGCAGCGACAACGTGTGGCAGTCTGGGGTGTGGCGCTCGTGTGTCTTCTGGCGGCGGTGGCGACATCGTACGCGGCGGAGAAGAAGGCGCGAGAGGCCACGATCAACTCCGATACGATGGTCTACAACTGGAAGAAGGACACCTTCGAGTTCACCGGCAATTGCCGGGCAGAGCTCAAGGGTGACGACCAGGCGTCGATGTCCGGGGCCAAGATCACCGGCAAGTTCACGAAAGGCGGCTCCAGCGTCAGTGAGATCATTGCGTATGGCCCCGTGCGCTTCGACATCACGACGCAGCCGGATGATGAAGGGGTCAGCAGGCACATCACGGCACAGTGCAAGGGCAACGGCACGTTCTCGGCAGCCACCAAGACGATCCGGCTGACGGGCGGTGCTGAAGCTATCATGACCACGGTCCCCATGGACCCAAACATCGAACCGGCGAAGTTCTCGGGCGCCGAGGTCATCATCAATCTGGCCACCTACGACCTGACGGTTCAGGGCGGCGTTCATCTCCAAGTCCAATTGCCGGCCGAATCGGTCGAGTAGGGCGCGCCGGCTCACCAGGCGTTCTTTGTGCTGCAGATCGCGGAGGCCCTGATACACCCATGGCACTGGAAGCAACAGAGCTGCGAAAGAGCTACAAGAAGAGCGGCGAGGTGGTCCGGGGCGTCAGCTTCACCGTGGAGCGTGGCGAGATCGTTGGTCTGCTTGGCCCTAACGGCGCCGGCAAGACCACCAGCTTCTACATGATGCTCGGACTGGTCCAGGCCGACAGCGGGCGCGTCCAGTTGGACGGCGTGGACCTCAACGGCTTGCCGATGCATGCCCGGTGCCGCAGAGGCATCGGCTACCTGGCTCAAGAGCCCTCCGTCTTCCGCAAGCTGACGGTCCGTGAGAACCTTCTGCTCATCCTTGAGATGCAGAAGCTGCCGCGCAAGGAGCGCTATGAACGCGCGGACGGCCTGCTGCAGAAGCTGGGACTGACGGAGGTCGCAGACTCCATGGGGATGGTCCTCTCGGGCGGAGAACAGCGTCGCGTGGAGATCGCACGCACGCTCTGCACGAGCCCGTCCTACATCCTTCTCGACGAACCGTTCACGGGCGTCGACCCGATCGCCATCGAGGACATTCAGAACATCGTCAGGGGCTTGCGGTCGGAAGACACGGGCATCCTGATTACCGATCACAACGTTCGCGAGACGCTGGGCATCACCGATCGCGCCTACATCATGTCGGAGGGTGTCATTCGCACCCAGGGGACTTCCGAGGAGCTGCCGGATGATCCCGTTGCGCGGAAGTTCTACCTTGGCGACCGGTTCCAGATGTAGCGCCGCACAGTCGCGGCCTTCGCGCGCCCCCATACACTTGAATGAAACTACTTGACCGTTACCTTGGACGACAATTCGTCGGCCCGTTTCTCGTTGGTGTCGCCGCCTTCGTCGGCATCTTGCTCGGGGTCGGGCAGATCTACGAAGCCGTCAAGCTGGTGCTGCGTGAGAACCTGCCGGTGGGGCTCGTCGTGCAGGCATTCATGCTCCGAATACCGATGGTCGTCGCCTTGACGATGCCGATGGCCACCGTCTTCGCGTCGCTCATGAGCTCGGGCGAGTTGTCGAGCCACGGCGAGATTGTCGCGATGCGCGCGGGTGGCGTAAGCATCTGGCGCCTGAGCGCGCCGGCAATCATCGCGGGCGTGTGCGTCTCGATCGTCGCGTTCACCATCGATGAAGCCGTGGGGCCCGCGTGCAACAGACGGGCGACTCAGCTCACGGACAACTGGCTGGAAGAGCATGCGAACGTCAGCAGACCGGTGACGCTCACGCTGCCCAGCGAGGGTACGCCGAGGCTGCTGCTCCACTGCGAAGAGCTCAACGTGAAGCGGCTTGAGATGACGAATGTCCTGATTGTCGAGCTGCACGGAGATGATTCGCCCGACACGTACTTCGCGCCTAAAGCCGTCTGGCAGCGCGACACGTGGCTTCTGGAGGGCGCCGTGCGCGAATGGCACACGGACAAGGGGTACCGCAAGGCATTCATCGGGCGAACCGAGTACCCCATCGGGAAGACGCCGCAAGAGCTTCGTGAGGGCCGCGCGAGGAAGCCCGAGGATATGACTCTCACGCAGCTACTTGAGGAGACGGCCCGGATCAAGGCTCATCCTCCGGCGAGAGGCAAAGACAGCCAGCGACCTCTGCGGCTCCTGCAGCACTATCACATCCGGATTGCGACACCGTGGGCGGCGGTTTGCTTCGCGATACTCGGCTTCCCTTTGGGCATGCGTCCCCAGCGCACGAGTACCGGGGTGGGCTTCGGGCTGTCCCTGGCCATCGTGTTCGTCTATTACATTGCGTTCAACGTCCTGCGCGCCTTCGGTGAGCAGGGCGATATCTCGCCGCTGATTGCCGCGTGGCTGCCCAACCTCGTTGTCATCGGAGTTGGCATCGGCCTGATGATGGAGTCCTCCCGCTAGGTCGCGCCGCCAACGCGGCCGACACGAGGACTTTGCAGGCAGCAATTCGCAAGCGCCAGCGGAACCTGTCGATAGCGCTCAGTCTCGCCGGGCGGCCGGAGCCAATGTCTCCCAATCTCATTGTCGCACTCGTCGTTCTTCCTCTCGCCGGGGCGCTGATTGCCTGGGCCGGTGACGTCATCGGGTACCGCCTGGGCAAGAGCCGCCGGTCGATGTTCGGGTTGCGGCCGCGCACCACGGCGACCCTGGTGGGCGTGCTGCTGGGAGCGGCGCTGCCTCTCGCGGGCCTGCTGTTCGCTATGGCCGTCAGCCAGGACGCGCGAGACGCGCTGCTGCGCATCGACCAGCTCCGTGACCAAGCCGATACCCTCGCGACACGCAACGCCAACCTCAACCTGAAGACCGCCCGAGCCGAGGACGACGCGCAGAAGGCCCGCAAGCAAGCCCGGGCCGCGGAAGGGGAGCGCAAGCGTGCCCTGACGCGTCTCGCGGCGACCGGGAAGACCCTCGCCACCGCCAGGACCGGTCTGCAATCCGCCCGCGGGAAACTCCAGCAGACGCGCCGTGACCTCACAGTCGCCAGACAGGGCCTAGGGACGGCACAGGGAGAGTTGTCACAGGCCCGCGATCTTCTTGCCTCGGCTAGTCAGGAGCTCGACCGCGTGGGTCTGGACCTCCGGCAAACCGAGGACGACCTCAAGCGCACGAGCAGCAAACTCGAGAGTGCGTCCGCCGAAATGCACAAGATCACCAATCTGCGCCGGGAGATCGAGCTGGCCCAGGAGTACCGCGACGACCTGCAGACGGACCTTGCTCGCACCGAGGAGGAACTGGCACGCTACAAGCGGGAACGCGTGGCGGTCGTGGAGCAGCAGGTTGCCTTCGAGCCGGATGATGAGCTGGTGCGAGGCATCGTCGAGTCGGGCTGGTCCTCGGAGCAGCTTGAGGCAATTCTCGAGGAGCTCCTGAACTACGCAAGCACGGCGGCAGCCAGCCACGGGATCGCTCCCGGGCCGAACGGGCGGTCTCTGCGCGTGGTATCCCCTCTGCCTCCCGACGTGCCACTGGGAGAGCTCACTGAAGCCAATGTCATCGCCGAAGTCGGGCACCAGATCGCTCGCGGCGATGCGCCGACGTACGTGGTCATCGTCCGGGCGTGGGATGGCGCCTTCGAGCACCAGGCCCAGCCAATGACGGCGCAGCTCTGGGTGGCGCCGAACAAGGTCGTGTTTGACGCAGGCGAGACGATCCTCAGCACGATCATTGACGGTGGGCTCCCGCGAGACCACGTGTTCCGCGAGCTGTGGCAGACGGCGCGGGATGTTCGTCGGATCGCCGGTGACCGGGGAATGCTCCCCAGCCCGAAGAGCGGCCACTACGTCGAGGTTCCCGCGAACGAACTGCTGGATGCGATGGACACCATCCTCGAGCTCGGGCGCCCCGCGCGAGTGCGGATTGTTGTGGAGCAGGAAGCGCGCGTCGCGCAGCCGGAAGACGCGCCGATGGAGGTCATCGGGGTGGAGCCGGAGTGAACTCAGGGGTGCCGCGAGCGGTCGTCCTGGCGGTCGATCCCGGCTCGGCGAAGTGTGGACTGGCGGTGGTCGGGCTTGACGGGGAGACCCGCGAGCTCGAAGTCGTCCAGCGGGACCAATTGGCGCAGGCCCTGGCCGACCTGGTGGACGAATTCGAGGTCCGCGCGTTGCTCGTCGGGGACCGCACGGGTTCCAGGGATGTTGTGGCACAGATCGCTTCGCTGTACCCGGACCTCACCGTTCAGACGGCCCCCGAACATGAGACGACCCTCCGGGCGCGGGATCGCTACTTCAAAGACCATCCGCCGCGTGGCTGGCGTCGCCTGGTTCCCCGTGGCATGCTGTTGCCGCCACGGGCCGTTGATGACTACGCAGCCCTGGTCATCGCCGAAGACTGGCTGGCGCACCACACCGACTGACCCCTACCCCGTCGGCAGGCTTCCGTACTTGAGGATCCCGCAGTTGATCGCGAGCATTCCCGCTTGCCAACGGTTCGGCGGCATGTCTTCGGTGATGCTGATCAGGAACCCGTTCCCGGGAGCCGCCTCTTGCAGGATCTGCCCCGTCGTCTCCTCGATCTCCTCGTCCGGCTTCAGGAAAACGGAAGACGGGAAGTTGATCCACAGAATCTTATCGGGCCACATCTCGCGGGCCTCGGCCACACTCAGATCGCAGTCGGGCGGCGGAGTGAAGGCCTCAACGTAGTCCATCTTCGAGGTCGCCACCAGGGGAGCCAGCGCGCGATTGTTGGCGTCCATATGCACTCCCATCAACTTGCCGTGGGCGTGCATGATCTCGGCGAACTCATCGTAGTGGGGAAGAATGTACTGCTCGAAGCGGTCGACGCCGATGATCTCCGGGCTCACATTGCCTCCGTAGTTGGCGCACAGCGCCGGGGACTTCGCGACGATCTCGTACATCTGCCGGCGGTCCACAGTGAGCGCGTCATACAGCGTCATCACTTCGTCGCGGTTCTCGGCCCACTCGATGGCGAATTGCTCGACCCCAAGCAACCGATACACGATCTCCTGGAGAGGAGAGTACGCCACTCCGGCGCGCATAATCGCGTCGCCGCCCATCTCCTCTTGCTTCCGGAGAAACCCTTCATACGCCGGGGAATGCTGCCGGGCCTTGACCATGGCGAGTATCTTCTTGTAGTCCTCGGGGCCCTTGAACAGCTTCTCCACGTTCCAACTCGTGCCGGGCGCGGGTTCATCGACCCGGGTGAGGTCACCCTCGGGTGTGTGGATCACAGTGCGGACTCGCTGACGCCCGCCCTCAGAGTACGTGCACGTATCCTGGCTGATGCCGGGGGAACTCGTGGCGATGACCCCTGGGCCGCGCTGAACGATGCACAGGCCATCGTTGCGCATCTGCCGTTCCGCCGTGCACTGGGGATCATGCACTCGTAAACAGTGAAGGGTACGTGATCGATGTCTTCCCATCGCAGGGCGGCTTCGACTCTTCCACGGGGGCTATAGCGGCTCGACATTCCGGTTGGCCTCCAGATGATCGCCCAACAGGGCGTGGTTAGTCCTCAACTGCACAAGTCCGCGCCACAATCCAGTGGGCCTACGCCTGCTCCCCTGATCCTGAGCGCGCGGGTCCCGCAGCGGAAGGTCCCATCTTCCGCCGGGAGCCGCGCGAAAAACGGGGTCTGGGGCCCGCGGCCCCAGCGGGGTGCAGGGGCGGAGCCCCTGTGTTTTCGTGACCGGGACTTGCGCTGTTGAGCGTTACCGGCCTGGTCCATGCAGCGGCGCAGGTATGCGGCGTTCTTGTGCATGCCGACGTGGGGCTCGGGGAACTCGGGCTTCCAGAACTTCTCGTACTCATCGCTCAGATAGCCGTCGAATCCGGCAGCCTTCAGCGCGCGGATCACCTCGGTCCAGTCGATGATCCCGTCCTCAAGCAGCACGGTCTTGTGGCTCCCGTTCTCCCAGACCATGTTCTTTACATGGCAGTGCAACAGATAGGGAGCCTGGACCTGAACCGCTCGCGCCGGGCAATCATCCCCGGCCACCACGTTCCAGTAGTAGTCAAGCAGGATGCCCACGTGCGGATGCGCAACGGCTCCCACCAAGTCGGCGGTGTCGCGGGCCGACATTGACAGCGTACCGATGTGGTTCTCGACAGCCAGCTTCACGCCGAACTGGGCAGCGATGTCCCCGGCTTGCTGCAGCCCAGCCACCGTCCGGTCCCACAGGTCGTCCTTCTCGCGTCCCTCGACGGGCCACACGCCTCCCATGGCCCTGACGAGAGGGCAGCCAAGCCATGTGGCGGCTCGGCAAGCGATACGGAAGCCCTCAAGGGTCTGTCGCGTGGCCTCGTCGGACCCGAAGTCCTTGTAGTAGGGGGTCAAGCAGGCCACGTTGACCCGTCGCTGCTCCGCGTAGCGCCGGATTTCTCCCGCCGCGCGCTCTGTGAGTGTTTCCAGGTGGATGTGCCCGTCTTCGGCGCAGCGGACCTCGATTCCCTGCAGGCCCAGGTCCGCAAACAGGTCGATGGAGGCCCTGATATCGAGTGCCGGCGTGCCCATCGTATGCCCGCACAGTTGCATGCCGCGAAACCTCCGGAAGACCGTCGGCGTTGCATCTACCAGGGGGAGGTGTTCCGCCGGAGGAGCAGGAAACCTCCCCAGAGAACCAAGCGCGGACCGCCAATACTCACAAGAGGGAGAGTATGCCGTGAAAAAAGGAATGTGCTATGGGTCGATTTGCCCGAACCTGCCACATCGAGACAGGCTGCAGCTTGCGGTGGAAGCGGGCCTTGACGGGGTAGAGATCCCCCAGATTCAGACGCAAGAGGAGACGGAAGAGGTTGCCGCCATCGCCCAGGAGGTGGGGATCGAGATTCACAGCGTGATGGGCGGCACCCACTGGCAGCTCCCGCTGTCCAGTACCGACGAAGAGGTCCGCGAGAAGGGCGTCGAGGGCATCAAGCATGCGCTGCGCGTCGCGAAATGGGCCGGCGCCGACACCGTGCTCGTGGTGCCCGGGGTCGTGACGGACGCCGTGTCCTACGCCGCCGCCTACGAGCTGAGCCAGAAGAGCCTGTATGAGCTTCTACCGACGGCCGAAGAACTGGGCATCACCATGGCCCTCGAGAACGTCTGGAACAAGTTCTTGCTTAGCCCTCTGGAGTTCCGCGACTTCATCGACAGCTTCGAGCATGACCTGGTCCAGGCGTACTTTGATGTAGGCAATATCCTGCTGTACGGATACCCCCATCAGTGGATCGACATTCTCGGCGAGAGGATCGTCAAGGTCCATGTGAAGGACTTCAACGTGGACACGAGGCAGTTCGTCGGCCTGCTCACAGGTAGTGTGGACTATCCCCGTGTCGTCAACGCGTTCGTGGGTGTCGGCTACGACGGATATCTGACCGCCGAGCTATCGCCTTACCGGCAGTACCCCGACCAGTTCGTCCGCGACACGGCCCAGCACCTGTCCTGCATCATCAATGGCCGCGTCTGATCCAGTGTCAACCGTGCCGTGCTACGCGGGCCCGGTCAGATGACCGGGCCCGCGTGCCGTTCTGCAATGCTCTGGACGGCTAAGGGAGCCTACCGCACGCTGTCCGCAACACGCTGCAACTCGTCCGCCGAAACCTGGCCCATGACCACGACGATCACACCATCCCTCTCGATCGTGGCCGCTCCGCCGAAAGCCTGCGCTGTTCGCTCAAGTCTCCGGGGCATGTGTCGGCCGCTTCCCTGGCCGTGCCCGCCCTGACCCATTCCGGGCCCGGAGCCGGAGCACCCCTCCGCCTCCATGCAGGCCCCGGTCCCCTGTGTCTGCATCTCGACCACTGAGAGCACCGCGAGACCGTCCGAATGGCGGATCTCGATGGCCGGCTTCCTGCCGCCGCAGAACCGGTGGACGAAGTAGCCCTCCTCGACAAATCCGGGGG
Organism: Candidatus Zipacnadia bacterium; assembly: GCA_029821745.1. Taxonomy (GTDB): domain Bacteria; phylum Armatimonadota; class Zipacnadia; order Zipacnadales; family JABUFB01; genus JALGSS01. The sequence continues at coordinate 3,612 of JALGSS010000044.1, read as the reverse complement.
GTAAGTACGTGGGCTTCAGGAACTCGAAGCCGACAAGCTGCGGCACTTCTCCAGGTGTCGTTGGGGTCACGAAGAGGTCCGCTCTGCGTTGCACCGGTTGCTCCGCCGGGGGAGGTCCCACGGAGTAATCGATGGTCTCGTAGACGGTATCGGATACTGACCGGCCGCCGGCGTCAACGACGGTCGTGCGCAACGGGAAGCTGTTCTCGGCGTCGACCCACAGGTCCACTCCCGCACAACCATCCCGCTGCCTGAGGACTACATGGGTGGCTAGTTCGGCGAGCCCGCCGGCAACATCTATCCTTCGGTCACATCGGCACGGACCACCACTGCGCCAGATCCGCCCCTGGCGGCACCCCACGCGAGCCCCACCCACGGGGCCATCCAGGTACGCGATCTCCAGATCGCCGTTGCCGCGGTGCACGACCGCTCGGATATCAGTCAGCCCCTGGCGCGTGTAGGTGCGGATTCGCGCGGTTCCCTTCGCCGTCACGTCAAGGCGGGCACGTTGCGCACGCAGCACAAGATCGATGGCAGAGGCCTGTCGGGTAGCCGAGTACGCGTACAGCCCGGCTGCAGTCAGCCCGGCCACGACAACGAATAGCACAACGAGAGACAGCGGCCGCCACGTGCGCATGCTCAACTCCCGTCCGTCGCCACGTCAGCCAAAGCCAGACTCACACCCAGAGCCGCCTCACTTGCCAGGGGACTCTGCCAGCTTATGGCAACAAACTGCTCATCCGGAGCGGCGACCCGTGCCGTCTGATCGAAGGAGAGGTCCGCCGGGGCAACGGGAGCAACCGCCGCATGGTGGAACAGAGCGAAGGACAAAAGCAATGCCGCAACCGTCGTCAGAACGGGCCGCCAGGCATCCCGGAGCCACGCTCCGCGCCCTTGCCGGGGCCGCAGGCGACTTCTCACGGCGGGCCATAGGTCAGAAGACGGACGCGCATCCGGAAGCGTGCCCAGCACGTCGTCAAGCGCCTTCAGCGCGGCGAGTTCGGCCCGACAATGAGCACACCCGCGCAGGTGTTGCTCAAGGTCGCGGGAAGCGTCGGCGTCCAACGCTCCCAGGGCGTAGAGGTTCAGTTTCTTGAGGGCTGTCTTGCATCTCATGACGGCCACCCTTGCGTGCGCCCGGCCAGTTTCTTCTTCAGCATCTGCCTTCCGCGAGAGAGCCGGGACAAAACGGTGCCCTTCTTCAGCCCCAGCCGCGCGGCGATGTCCCCAATCTCCAGACCCTCGAGATGGTGCATGACCACCGCGGTTCGTTGGTGCTCCGGCAGGCTCATCACCGCCCGCCGTACGTCCTGTCGGAACTGCTCGTGCGCCAGTCTGTCGTGTGGAGGCGGATCGTCTGTTTCGGTACTCTCCGCGGAACCGGCCAGGTCCTCAATGGATTGCTCGTCCTTGTGTCTGCGGTACGAGTCACGGACTTGGTTGAGGAGGATCGACCGCATCCATCCCCCGAAGGCCCCGTCGTCGCGCAGGTGGGCCAGCCGCTCCCAGGCTTTCACGAAGGCATCCTGCGTAACATCCTCTGCCAGGTCCGCCGAACCCGTGAAATGGTACGCGAGCCGGTACATGGTGCCCTGGTGCTCGCGGAACAGTGCTTCAAAGGCATCTTGGTCGCCGTCTCTGGCGCGGCGCACCAGATCGGCTTCATTGAGTGTCATGCCGGGAGTACCAGTTGACCTTGTCAATAGGACGCTCTCTGCCCCCCCGTGGATTCCCTTTTTCCGCGCCGCCGGGGCGCGGACCTCTCGGCGACCCCGGGCACAGAAAGGCCCCCGTCACCTTTCTAAGGCAGCGGAGGCCAGGCGTGTCGTTACGGAAGAGCGTCTACGCGTGGGTCGACAGTTCCCGGTCGCCAATGGCCGTTCCGGCGGCCTCGCCCGGAGGGGGCGCAACCGGCAGCGTGAACCAGAAAGTGCTACCCTCGCCGCTCGCGCTCTCCACGCCGATCTCGCCACCGTGCATCTGCACAAGCTTGCGGCTCAGCGGCAGTCCGAGACCCGCTCCTTCGGCCTGAGTCGTGGCCGATTTGGTCCGCACGAACTCCTCGAAGATCCGCTCCTGATCCTCGGGGGCAATCCCCGGGCCCTCGTCACTCACGCTGATGCGGACCATTCCGTTCTGCCGCCCGACGGCGACCCGAATTGGTGACGCCTCATGCGAGTACTTCGCGGCATTGGAGATCAGGTTAAGGAGGACCTGCTTCACCCGACGCTCGTCGGCAAGCGCCATCTGGGGCTCCTGCGCCCCGGGCGGCTCAACGCTCACGACCCGGTCACGGGCCAGCCCTTGGCCGACCATGACCGCCTGCTCCGCCGCTCGGCCAACGTTGACGGGCTGGACCTCAAGCTCAATCCGCCCGGCCTCGAGCTTGGCGATATCGATGACATCATTCACGAGCTGCAGCAGGTGCTGCCCGCCCTGGATGATGCGCGCCACGAACTTCTTCTGCTGCGGACTGATCTCACCGAAGGATGGGTCGTTGAGGAGTTCCGCGAAGCCATTGATGGCGTTGAGCGGCGCGCGCATCTCGTGGCTCATGTTGGCGAGGTACACGCCCTTGTTGCGGTTGGCCTTGGACAGTTCCCCGGTCAGGGCTTCGAGTTCGGCGACACGAGCCTTGAGCGCCTGCATCGTCTCGCGCTCTTCGTCGCAATCCCTATGAATGTTCTCTTCAATTGACTGCTCGTTGGGCATCCCAACACTCCGCCTTTGCTTCCCCGTGAGTTGCGAAGGTCGCACTCAACTTAGCATCAAGTATATGTGTATTGTAGCCATCGAGCCTAAGACTGTCAACGGATGAAGACGAATCGTTACAGTCGGCCACCCTCAGTGGAATGTAGCGTCAACAACCGCCGCTGACGGTGCAACGTGAGATGAGAGGGGAGAAACGGCCCCGGGCAGCTCGGCGAACCGGGGCCGCCGCGGGCTCGGACTCTAGGCGCAGACCAGCGATTCCAGGTCGCTCGCGCAGACTTCAGCCAGGGAATCCACGATGCGGTCAGCGCCCTGCAGTTGTTCGCGCTCGACGGAGCTGGTTACCGCGACGCAGGCCATCCCAGCCGCCTTGGCCGCTTCCACCCCGGCGGGGGCGTCCTCGAACACGACGCACCGCTCCGGGGCAATTCCCAGGTGCTCGGCTGTGATGCGGTAGATCTGCGGGTCAGGCTTCTTGCGTGTCACATGGTCCCCCGTGATGACGACGTCGAACCATTCAAGCACCAGGCCCGTGCCCTCGATCACGGGGAACTGCTTGTCCCTGTTCCCGGACGTCGCAATGGCGACCCTGATCGCATCAGAGTCGCGGGCGGCCTGGACCAGTGCCGGCACGCCCGGCATGGCCGGGAGCGGCTCGTTCTCAAGCAGCCTGAAGAAGTTGTCCTTGCGCCGCTCGACGGCGGCTGCGGTATCGATCGTGACGCCGTACTTCTCGGCCACGCCCTCTACGTAGCGCTCATCGCCGGTGCCGACGAAGGGACGGAAATCCTCCGCCTGCACCTCGGTGGCGTAGAGTTCCTTGAACATCAGGACGCTCGCGCGCGCATTGAGGACCTCGGTGTCGGCGACGACACCGTCAACATCGAAGATCATCGCCCA
>JALGSS010000716.1 GCA_029821745.1 Candidatus Zipacnadia bacterium | reverse complement strand
GAATTCCGAATTCCGAACTCCGAACCCCGCATTGAGAAGCCCCAACCTGCCGTTGGCCGTAAAGCGATAAATCCCATCGGGTTGGGACATCGCTCTGGACCGCATCCACGCGGTCCACTTTTCGGAGAAGAGCCCTTCTTTCTTCGTCCTCCACTTCAGGGGTCTGGGCTTTGCCGTAGCGATAGAGCCAGAACGTGCTGTTCGTTCTGCTGTCGTAGGCCTGGTAGTAGTAGTGCGCGTTGTTCACGGGATCATAGAAGCCGCTGACGCACCCCACGCCGCACCCGTTGGGGGGGACGCGGGGCTCTTCGTTCAGCCACGCATTCGCGCGGGCATCGTAGATGAACAGTCCTCTCCGCTGACCACGGAACCGGAACACGACCACCACGTCGTTGACCGAATCATACGTCACCGCGGTGGCGTTCTCATCGGTGTTCCGGCCGCCGCCTTTGGGCTTCAGGTCGATCCATTCGTCCGTCTTGACGTCATACGCGAACCAGCCCGGCTGAGAGGCTCGGCTGCCCGTGGGCAGGTAGATGCGGTCGCGCTTGCTGTCATAGCAGGCCACCATACCGGTGCTGGTGTCTCTGTCGGGTCCGGCGGCGGCCTTCGTCCACACCTTCTTCTCCGCGTCGTAGAGCCAGTTGCGCCGCCTCTGATCCCGGACGAAGATCTTCCTGATGCTCGGCAGATAGATGGTGACGATGCCGCGGCCGACCGTGTCGCCGGGCCCGGGGCCCGTGGCTTCCTCTCGCTCGAACTTTCCGGTGACCGTGTTCCAGAGCCACGGGCTGAAGGTTCTGCCCTTCAGTTTCTCGCGGGCTTGGGGCACGAGTTTCGCCGCCTGCTTCAGTTTCCCCGGCGACCACCAGTTCATGACGAACTGGTTCGGCACGATGACGAACGTCCTGCGGTCCACGTCGTAGGTGGTGCCGCCGTAATTGTGGGCCAACTGGGCGACGGGGGTCAGGTCGCCCGCTGCGTTGACGAAGAAGCCGTCGTCATTGAGTCGGAGCGCCTGGTCGTCCCCGGCCTTGGTGCCGGGGTAGATGCCTATCCAGGCGTGGGCGTTGATGTCGTAGAAGAAGAGGTCGTCCATGTAGTAACCGTCGGGCTTGACGTAGGCGTGTACGCCCTCGCCGGTGTGGAAGGCGCCGCGCAGGTTGGGCGCGAAGTTGATGTGCGCGCACCAGGCCCGGCCGCGACTCTGACCCCATCTGGCGTCAGGAGCAGGCCGTCCGAGGTCCAGCCACGCGTTGTCGCCCAACGCCTTGATCTTCTCGATGTGCAGCCCGGGCTTCGAGGGCAGCCCGGCCAGCGGACTCGCCGGCTTCGTTGTTGACGGTTGCGCTGCCAAGCACGCCCCGGCCGCCAGCACCCCCACCAGCACCCTCGCCCGATACGCGAACGTCATTTCTCGCCCTCCGCTGTCGCCTGTGAACGCCGACTGAAAAGTGCGGCGGCTGGCGGCCGACGACTGCGGCCCCCGGACCCTGTGTATCCCGCCGGGTGGCGGGTGTCAAGTCCTCCTGAGCCTTGCAGGTCTCTCCTTCCCCGGCATGCACCGCGCGGCGTCACGTTGACCGTCATCTCGGCTGTGGCCAGGTCGTTCGACAGTTTGACCGACCACGTCCCCGGCTCGTGTCCTGGATGCCCCGCCGCGCGCGTGCTAGACTGATGAGCGGGAAGTCGGAATCCGCCCTCACCCGTTCGGCCGAGCCTTTCGGCAGTGAGCCGCTCGGCCGTGAGCGGCTGGGAGCCGAACGGCTCACGGCCGAGGCCCGGCTCTCTCCCGCGAAGGGGAGAAGAAGACGGACGCCGGCTGCCACCGCCAAACTCGTTTGGGGGGTCCATGCCGAGGGAATCATAGGCGTAAACGGCACCCGCAAACTGAGCCTGCGGGCGGCGCCCAGGGCACGGGTGTCGCCCCCAAACGTGTTTGAAGGTGCGGGACTCGAAGCACGGAAGGATGCACGGTGCTCTACAGAACGTTGGGCAAGACCGGTTTGGAAGTTTCCGAGGTGGGCCTCGGGACCAGCAAGGGCCTCGTCGAGAGGCTCTCCCGCGAAGAGGGCGAGCGGCTGGTGGCTCGTGCGCTCGACCTGGGCGTCAACTTCATAGACACCGCCCGGCACTACGGCCGCGGCGAGGCCGAGGCGCGAGTGGGTGCCGCGATGCGCGGCCGGCGCGACTCGGTCTTCATCTGCACCAAAGGCGGCACCATCGCAGGCGGCGGGCGGTCATTCGCGCGCGAGTCGCTGCTCAGGTCGATGGACGTGAGCCTCCAGACGTTGGGCACAGACTACGTTGATGTGTATCTCCTGCACATGGCCGGCCCCTCGGCGGTGAAGCCGGGCTCGGAGCCGACCGAGACGCTCCTCGAACTCAAAGAGAGCGGCAAGGCTCGATTCATCGGCGCATCGGTGGACGGTTCCGGTGTCTGGCCGGCCTTGGCGAACGACGCGCTCGACGTGCTGGAGATCACCTTCAACCTGGCCGACCTCTACGTCGCTGAAGAGGGTTTCCTGGACGCCGCTGTGGAGAAGGAAGTCGGCCTGGTGGTCAAGGAGCCTCTGGCGGTGGCCAACTTCTACCGCAGCGCACCGTACCCCGCGTGGGTCGCGCACCTCTGGGAGCGGCTGCAGTACTACGACTTCCTCAGGGACGAGTCGGAGATGTCCGCTGCGGAGATCGCCCTGCGCTTCGTGCTGGGCGAGCCGCGGATTCACACGGCGGTGCCGGGGACCTCCCGCGTCGAGCATCTGGAGGCCAACGTCGCGCTGTCGGACGGCACGCCGCTCCCCGAGACGTTCGCCAGGCAGATCCGGGACTGCTACCGAAAAGCCGTGGCGGCGGTCGGTTAGCCCGCATTTCTCACCGGCTCACGTTCTGTTGATCTTTGGGCGGGGAATTGGGGAGGAGGTGCCTGGACGTGGGCGGAGCGCTCGCCAGCGTTCCGCGTGCCCACACCACCCCCTTTCCCCCGTGATCAAGGAGGCGGCGAGAGGCCGGATTCAGCCGCTCTCAACAGCGCAGCACACGGCTC
>JALGSS010000715.1 GCA_029821745.1 Candidatus Zipacnadia bacterium | reverse complement strand
GCCCTACGAGCGCATCGTCGCCGAGGCGATCAAGTCCGCCGGCGTGAAGGCTTACACCCACACCTGTGGCGCTATCGGGGACCGTCTGGAACTGATGGCTGCGACGGGCATCGACGGCATCGATACGATGGACCCGCCGCCGCTGGGCGACACGGACCTGGGGGATGCGAAGGCGCGCGTCGGCGACCGGCTGTTCCTGAAGGGGAACATCGATCCGGTCAATATCCTGCTGCGCGGGAGTGTGGATCGGGTCCGCGCCAACGCCATTGAGAAGATACAGATGGCCGGTGAGGACGGCGGCTATATCATGAGCTCGGCGTGCTCAGTCGCGCCTCATGTGCCGGCCGAGAATTTGGCGGTCCTATACGAGGTGGCGGAGACTCTGGGGCGGTATGCCTGAACGGGGTCCGCCAACAGCCCCGGAGGCGCTATTCCAGCACGAGCCAACCCCGGCTGAGTGGATTCGGCGTGGGCGCCCACGCTCGGGAACCACGCCGATATCTCCGGGTTCTTGCCTTGGACATTGCGGACCAGATCGACCCGCAGCAGCTTGTGGTCCGGCGGGTCGCAGTTAAACTCGGTCAGCGGCAGGCGCATCTCCGCCGTCCACCGGTCAGGCAGTACCTTCGCGGCCCACGTGCAGTCGAAGTTGGCGGCCAGACGCTCCTGGTAGCTCTGCCGGCCGTGGCGACCCCATTGGTCGAAGAACGCGCCCTTCGCGTTGATGATGAACTGGATGTACGGGAATTCGCTCATTCCCGGGTTGATGAACAACTCAACCGAATCATCCTTCCACGTGCCGCCGTCCCGTGGCGCGGCTTCCACGCGAAGGTCTGAGGTGTCCTGCATGCAGACCAGGGACACGTACAGGTTCTTGCCGTCGTGGAGCACACGGGCTCGCGTGTCGTAGGCCGACGGCGCCAGCTCGCCCCACTTGGAGAAACCGGACAGCTCGTCCGCCTGCTTCCAGACCTCGTCGTCGAGGACGGCGTCGATTGTCGGCGCGGTCTGGGTCCTGTGTGCCGTCGCGATTTTCAGCGCCATGTCCCGGATCTGCGCCACCGTCTTCCGGTATGCCTCCGAGCCCTCGGTTCCGAACAGCTCGTCGACGTCCTCGTTGATGGCCCCGCGCAGTTGTGCCGGGTCCAGCTTCGCCTTCCTCTGCTGCTCGCGGACGGCTGTCTCCGCCATTCGAGCCGCGCTCCAGCGCTTGGCGTTGGTGGCAGCCCCCGCCTTCAGTGGCGCGATCCAGCTCTGCTTGGGCGGGTAGAACGCGACGGGATCGTCGCCGACCTTCTCCTTCATGTATGCGTCGATGTCGGTGGTGGTTACGCGGTCGGCCATCGCGCGAACAGCCTGGGCAACCTGATCCACGGGAGCCCCGCGGTCAATGAGCACCTGCACGTCCCGCGCCGCCCAGTATCCCCCGGCCAGCAGGAGGGTCACGTCCCACGTCTTCCGGAAGAACTGGATGCGCCGGCTCACCTCGTCGCTCTCAGCGAGGGCCGCTGCCCGGTCGAGATGCCGCGTGCATTCCTCAAGGACTGACGGCGGGAAGATTTGGAACTGCTTCGGGTCGGCGGCGAGGCGGTAGGCCCAGTGCCCACGGCCGGTGTTCTGCTCGGCCCACGCCCTTTCGCAACGAGCGAAGTACTTCTTCATCGGCCCGGCGGCCTCGCGGAACATGCGCTCATTCCACTCATCGGTCACTGCATCGATGTCGGTCTCCGGGTTCCAGAGAATCCGCGACATCACATACAGCTTCGGGCCGTCGAGACCCCAGTTCGGGTAGACCTCCGCGTAGAATCCGCGCACTCCGTGCTTGACCGCGTGCTGGATCGCGTCCTGGAACAGGTGGTTGTAGATGCGCGGGATCGCGAAGCCCATCCCGTACGCGTAATCATAGATGCCCATCTGGTTCGCGACGCGGCCCCACCATTCCAGTAGCGCCTGGTCCTTCGCCTTGAAGACGGGATCGCGGTAGTCAGCGCGATTGCTGGTCAGGTACGGGATGATGTTCTTGTGCAGCCCGATGCGCTCGGGTGGGATGATGTAGGTGGAATACGCCAGGCATCCGAGCATGTTGTCGGGATGCGTCGTCTCAAGTTCGGCCGCAACCTTGTTGAGCCACGTGTAATAGCGGTACGAGTAGCTGCCGTCGAAGCCCTCCCACGCCGGGGCCGGCTGGTCCGTCGCCTTGCAGGCCTCGCACTCGCACCAGCCCTGCCCGTCATTGCACCCGTAGGAGTAGGATTCCAGGTCTGGGTTTTTCGCCCAGGCTTCGCGAGCCACATCGGCCGCGTGCTTGACCGAACTGTCTGATCCGAAGCACGGCTGCCAACTGTGGTCGTCCTTCCCGGGCTTGTAGCGCTTGCCGTTGCGCAGGGGGAACCACTCAGGGTGTTCATCGTAGGCTTTGGCCGAACTGAAGATGTTCAGGAGATTGTGGTGGAATCGGTACCGCCCGTGGATGCGCTGCCGCAGGCTCCAGTCGCCGCCGTAGCTGGCGCCGCTCCAGAGCCGCGAGAGCACTTTGGGCTCGTAGACGTGCCGCCCGCAGGGGGCCACGATGCGGTCCTGCTGCGGGATGTCCTCCCCCAGGGGCCCCGGGATGAGCCAACGGACGCCCGCGTAGTCCTCAAGGAACTGGCAGACAGCCCAGTATGTGGACCACGGGCGCGGGCCCGCCAGATACACGGCCTCCGGGGTCACGTGGACGATGTAGGCGTCTCTGTCCAGCTTCCGCAATTGGCTTCGGTCGCGGAAGGGCGTCGCCCGGGTAATCCCCACGTGGATCGCCGGTTCCACATCCTGGCACCGCTCGTCGCGCTCAGAGATGGCCTGGAAATCGTGGCCCGTCGCGACCTTCAGGCAGCGGGCGAGATCCTGCCACGCCTTCACTGCCTCAGCCCGAGCATCACGTGCGTAGATGATGGTCGCCTGCCGGCCCTCGTCGATGACGGGGAAATCGGCGGCCCACAGACTCGATGCGACAGATACCGCGACAACGGCAAGGAGGCTCCTCATAGCGCGGCCCCTTCCGTTCAGGTGATAATCACGCCTCGGCTCATCCCTGGCAATGCGGCCCATCCGCGTCGTGCCCACCTGTTCGCCGAGTTCCGGGTACGCACCTGCCCGGAAGGCTCAAGGACGATGCCTCGGCAGGTGTGCCCGCTCATCTCGGCGAACTCGCGAGAGGTCCGTACTGACGCCTGACACTGCCCTCAACTAGGACGTGAACGCGATGATCGAGAAGCTGCGCCCGGGTCACCCCAGGCTCCTTTGCACAGTCGCTGACCTGGCACGCGTGCAGGCGCTCATCCAGACCGACGCCACGGCCGCGCGGTACTGGGAGGATATCTTCGCGCGCGCGCAGGAAGTGATCGACGAGCCCATGCTGACATACAACATCATCGGCCCGCGACTGCTCCACGAGAGCCGCAAGTGCGTGGATCGCGTCTACACCCTCGCACTGGCTTACCGGCTCACGGGCGAGACGCGCTTCGCGGA
>JALGSS010000714.1 GCA_029821745.1 Candidatus Zipacnadia bacterium | reverse complement strand
GTCAAAGCCCACAGTGTGGGCCATCGCATCTTCAACTACGGCCACCCGCAATGCGGGGTCGAGGAGCCGGAGACCTACCGGCGCAACTTCGGGCTTCTGCTGTGGAAGGCCGGCTACGACGGGGCGATGGACTATGCCTACCAGCACTCTTTCACCCACGAGTGGAATGACTTCGACAACCAGAGTTACCGCGACCACACCATGGCGTACCCGGCCCAGAACGGTGTCATCGGCACTGTGCAGTGGGAGGGCTTCCGCGAGGCCGTGGATGACGTGCGCTACCTGAGCACGCTGCTCGCGGCCATCGAGTCGGCAGAGAGCGCCGGCGGGCGGAAGGCGCGGCTCGCGAGATCATCCCGGGCATGGGTGGATGGGCTCGATCCCGATGATGACCTGGACGCGATCCGGGCGGAGATGATCCGGCAAATCCTGCAACTCAGCGAGTAGAGTTCACGTGGCCGGTTCGGCCCGTGAGCGACCGTGACAAGTCGCAGCCCGACAACGACCACGGCCGGCGGCTCGCGAAGTCACATGAAAGGGTGCCACTGGTCCCGCAGCGCGGGACCAGTGCGTCGTCCCGAACGCCACCTACCCCCGGCCCCTTCCTGCGAGGAAGGGGAGAACGGCACCGGCTCATGAATGTTGACCGGTGCAGGCCAGCGGCTCTACAAAACCCGCCGTCGGCTCACTCTCCGCCCTCGCCTTACTTCTGCTCCTGGGCGCGGCGCTGGCCCTTGCTCAGTACCGGACGGCGCCTGCCTGGCTCCATCGGCCACACCGGGAGTTGCTGCAGGTCGTAGTCATAGCCCCTGCAGAGGACTTCGAACACGAGATCGCGGAAGTCCTCGCCGGAGGCCGGACTGCTCGGCTGTTGGCCGGGGCCGCCCACGAGACCGAGGGTGTATGGCCCCTCGATTCTGAAGGGTGGGACCTCATCCATGCGCTCGATCGCCCGCTTCGCACCCTCCCGGATCATCTCCTGGGCCCGCGCGGGCGTCCACGACTTCGCGTTGTACGGAGACAGCGCTTCCTTCACAACCACGGCCTCCATCTCGGGCACGAGTTCCTGACATTGGGCTGTGACAACATTGTCCCCCGTGATGAGCACGGCAGGGATGTCGTAGTAGCCTGCCAGAGCCATCGCCATCCCGCCCTCCCCGAAGTACAGGTCCCCATTCACGCACCAGCAGCTATGGGCCAGCAGTCCGTTCGTCCCTGCCATCGCGTGCTGCGCAAGACAGAACACGACGTCCACCGTCTCGTCCAGGCAAGGCGTCCAGAAGGGCTGCCGGGTCAGCGGCCCGTGGATGATCTGCGCGGCCGGATTGAGCTCCTCGAACAGGATGCTGTACCCGCTGCCGTGGGAGTCATTCACGAGGATCTCGTCCACGCCCGCCTCCAGAGCTCCCTCGATCGCCGCGTTGACCTCGCCCGTCAGCAGCTTGTGCAGACGCAGGCGCCGGTAGTAACCCTCGGTGGTATCGTCCTGGCGGTCCTCGAAGTGGACCATCCCCGCTACGCCCTCGATATCGGTGTGGATGTACAGCTTCATCGCGGCAGCTCCCTTCTGGTGTTCCCTTCGCAAGAGACGGTCTGTGCGGCGCGGCGCGCATGCTTGGCTTGAGCGCCACTGAATTGCTCTGAGGAAGGATGCTGCCTCCGGGCGGAGAAGTCAATACAGCCGCGCCTCGGAGGAACTCCCCCTGGCGCGGGCAAACAAGTTGGGGACCCCATTTCGCGCTCACCACAGTCTGCGGAAGGGATGCACAGTGGCGATGACGACCCTCGGCGACGCTCGGAAGCCCTGGCGCACGCTTGTGGCATTGGCTGCGATGCTGGTGCCGCTCCTCACATCCACACTCCACGCCCAGACCAAGGCCGATAGCGCCCCGGCGGCCGCATGGTCCTTCAACGGTCGCCTCGTCGGCCTGGCACGGGACACCGGAGCCGACGCGCACCATGCGAGTCTGCGCTCGTCTGGCGAGCATACATCCGCGCCGGGGGGATTTGCCCTCGCATTGACGGGGCCCGGCTCGTATGCGGTCGTCAAGAATCACCCGGACCTTGTCATGACAAGCAGCGTGACGGTTGACATCTGGGTCAAGCTTGCGCAGCTCGGTGGAACGGAGCCCCAGTGTCTCGTGGACAAGCGCGGAGAGCGCTACCGTCTCCAGGTGAACCCGAGCGGCTCCGTTCTATTCGGGCTGAAGAACGATCAGGGCCGCTTCGACCTCACAGGTGGTGGGGTTGAGGCGGGACAATGGCACCGGATCACCGGCGTGTTCGAGCGGCCCGTCGCCCGCCTGTACATCGACGGCGAGAAGGTGGCCGAGGGACGGTGGGACGAGGAAATCGGCCGAGGCGGCGACCTGTTCCTTGGGTCCAAGAGCGGCGTGACGTACTTCGCCAAGTGTGAGATTGACGAACTGCGCATTTTCCGCAATGCCCGCCCGCCGAAACCCGGCGATCAGCCCGTTGTCGGACTGCCGGGGGCGCCAGAAGGTGAGGCCGACATGACCGTTGAGCACCGACCCGATGGGTCCGTCACGATCGATACCGGCGCAGCGGCGTTCGAGTTGACTCAGGCCGGCGGCATCGCGTCCATAGCCGTCGCTGATGTGCCTGTTGTCCGTGGCAACACTCTCCCTCTCCTCAGCGCGACGGTGCTGGAGTCCGACGACTACAACGAATGCAATGACCTCGTCGCCGGACAGCTTGTGGAAGCCGCCTACCAGCATGAGAACCATGAGTTCACCGAGGCCGAGGACAGCTTCGAGGGGACATTCCGCGGGCGGCTGGACTTCGGGGATGGCGACGCACTCCTGACCGAAACCCTTCTGCACGCCGAAGCAGGGAGCCCGTTCCTGTCCACAAGCCTGCGTGTGGAACCGTCCGGCAACTTCGCCAACCGCTTCCTGCGGTCCCTGGCGGTTCGTCTGCCCCTGGCGCTGAACAAGCGCAAGCGCGTGGTCCAGGGCGGCGATCGTGGAATTCGCTGGAACACCCGGCACTGGTACCAGTTCACCGTGAGCACGACGAGCCAGTTGCTG
>JALGSS010000713.1 GCA_029821745.1 Candidatus Zipacnadia bacterium | reverse complement strand
ACCGTGGCGGGGATGGCCTTCTGGGAAGATTACCGCACTCGCGTTGCAGTCTTGGCCGCGCCGGACGTGCGTACGGGCCTCGTCTTCTACTGCCAGGATGAGCACAACTACGCCCTGCTCTCGGTGACGCCCGGCGAGACCCCGGAGCAGTCTCTCGCACAACTCACGGTGGTTGTCGATGGCGTCGAGACGCCCGTTGCGGAGCAGACGATCACCTGGAAACCGGGCACGTGGTATGAGCTCTCAGTTGAGGCAGTGGGGGAGAGGGTGACGTGCCGGGTGAGCGGCTCCGAGAGCTTCGACGCAATCCTGCCACGCTTCACCGGAGGCATGGTCGGGCTCTATGCCGACAGACCGGGGAGCGTGAAGTTCGACGACGTCTCGGTGCGGCCGCTGGGTCGCATTGTGGACACCTTCGACAGGCCCAAGGGCCTGAAGGGACTTGCGGAGTGCTGGGAGCCCCAGGGCGGACGATGGACCCGCGCGAAGGGGCGGCTGAAGGGCACGGGCCGGATGGCCCGCTGTGAACGAGTGGGCGTCTCTTGGGGAAGCACGGCCGTGTCCGCTGAAGTGCTGCCGCGCAAGGGCGAGGGCGGCGTGTTTCTCAACTGGGATGGTGATTCCGGCTACGCGCTAACGGTCGGCAAGACCGAGTACCGGCTGAAGAAGATCATTGGCGGTGAGGAGACGGTTCTTCGTAGCGGCCCAGTAGCCGCCAGGGGGCCGGTTCCCGTGGAGTTGTCCTGGATCGCCGGTCGACTGCAGTTCTCCGTCGGCGGCGAGCAATCTGCTACCTACGATTTCGACGCGCCTCGCGGGACCTGCGGCCTGCTGGTCGACGGGGCGGCTGATTTCACGCGCTTCGCCGCCTCTCAGACCCAGCCACGACACCCCGTCATCTCGACTGTGACCGGTGGCCGGGCGTACGTCCCCGGGGCGCGTGAAGGGTCCCGGCGGCATGTGCTGGGCTACGTCTGGCGGCCGGCGCACGGGCGCTGGATGCCTCACCGCGCTCTGACCGACACCAATGGCACCGAACCGTGGATCGCTGTGAAGGCCCGCGGTGATAAGACGCCCGAGCTCTGGTATTTCCAGCAGTGCCCGGGAGACGCTGTCATGTCTGCAAGCGCCTGCAGCATTTCTGCTGACGCCGTGGCCCGGTTGATGATCGCCTGTGAGCCCGGGGACGCCGCAAGCGGATACGCCCTTGAGCTGGCGGGAGGCGAGTCGCCGCAGCTCAAGCTCCTGCGCAAGGGAGAGACGGTCGCCGAACGGCAGGTGGCGGCACGCGAGCTGTATGACCTGGATCTGTGGCGAGACGGGGACACTGTGGTCGCGTCCGTCGGGGATGAAGGCGTCTGGTATGAGGACTCCGAGCCCCTGACGGGCGGGAGTTGCGGAGCCCAGGGCGTGGGCCCGGTTGCCTTCAGCCGGCTTACCCTCGCGCACCGCAAGGCCTTGACCTACGCATTCAGGGATGTGGAGACAGACTGGCAGCCCGGGGAGGGCTCCTGGACTGTGCATACCGGGATGGCCTGTATCGCCTGGGACTACTGGCTCACCGGCAGGGGGTCACCCGTTGCGATGACGTACAACATCCATCCGCAGCCGGCCGATTTGCAGGTGGACTTCTCGGTAAGCGAGTACACGCAGGGCTACTCGGACGGCCGCCACGTGCATTTTCCGTATCACGACATAAGCCTCGTAACCTGCGCGTCCGAGAGATCTCGCGACAGCGGCTACCGGTTCGTGATCGGCGCGGACGGCGGGCAGACGACGCGTCTCTTGCGCCTCGGCAAGGTGGTCGCGGAGACGCATGATCGGCGCTTCTCGATACGCATGGGAGGCCACTGCAACTCGCCGCGCAGCATCCACGTGGTGGTCTCACAGCGAGGCGGCGAGATTACGCTGCGCCTCAACGATGTCGAGGCCCTGAGCTTCACCGACCCCGAACCGCTGGGCGCCGGCCTCGTGGGTCTCGGCGTGGAGGGTTGCACGGCCAACTTCCGTGACTTCTGGCTGGCACAAGCGAACGGCGGGCAGTAGCGTTGTGCTCAAAAGCGCACCTGGGTAGCTGCGGGGTAGCGAGACCGGTACCCGGTCTCTATGACCGGGGCCCCGCAGGGCCGTCTCAGTGCATTTGGGGCACCCGTGGGGCCCCGCCGATTGTACGACATCGGCACCCCACGGCTATCAGGCCCTTCTTCAACACGCCCTTAGCGCTCGCCCTTCGCGTCTTCCTGTCCGATGATTCGGTCGCGTCTGTCTACACGTCCTCTTCCTCGATCGCCCGCTCGTAGTCTCCCCGTCCGTCCATGTAGCCGGGAATCGGGACATCCCACCAGCCGACGGCCGGCGTCCCCGTGTGGGGCCAGTCCCGCGCCACCATGACCTCGATCACGGCAGGCTGCCCGGAAGCCATCGCCTCGACGAGCGCAGGCCCAACTTCGCCCGCGTGGGATATGCGCCGTGACCAGCAACCGAAATCGCGTGCCACATCGGCGATGCGCGGCGAGTATGGCTCCCCGTTACGCTCGAAGTCCGTCGCGAAAGCATGGTCCTCGCCGAAGGCCGCCATCTGCAGGTCGCGGATCGAGATCCAGCCCTGGTTATTTGCGACGAGCATGACCACCGGAATCTGGTGGCGCACTGCCGTGGCAAGCTCCTGGATGTGCATCAGGAAATCCCCGTCGCCGACGATGCCCACGACGGGCGTTTCTGGGCGCGCCAGCTTCACGCCCATCGCAGCGGGGAGCGTGAACCCCATGGTCGAGAATCCGCCCGTGGTGATGCACGTGCCGGGCACGTAGAAGGGGAACTCCTGGATCAACTGCGCCTGGGTGTTGCCGGATGAGCTGACGACGATGGTCTCCTTGGGCAAGGCAGCCCGAGCCGCGCGCAGCATGGATGAGATCATCACGGGGTCGTGCCTGTCGTCCCGGTGTTGCGCGAGGAAATCGTCCCAGCTATTGCGCAGCCGCGTGAGGTTGGCGACGAAGGCCGAGCTGGGCCAGTCCACCGGCGGGAGTTGGCTCAGTTCGTCGGCGATCGCC
>JALGSS010000712.1 GCA_029821745.1 Candidatus Zipacnadia bacterium | reverse complement strand
CGGTTCACCCACGCCCGGGCATCGATCAGTTTCGCACCGCCCACAGCTCGGCTCTCGGCAATGATCTCGTCATAGCCGAGCTTCGCGCGCAATTGAGCCTGCAATTGCGTGGCGTAGCGCTCAGCGTCCCTGTTGCGCAGCCCCGTGCCGGCCGTGATGGAGTCGCCCATACACACGATGTGCAGGGGTTCACGACGGCGCAGCTTCCCGATCACCACGTCGAGGGCGAGCGGCGTGGGGGCCTCCTCGGCTTGCGGCAAGTCCTCGACCAGGCGAACGTCATCCACCCAGTAGCGGTGCTCGGGAATGCGCGCGTTGTTGTGGGTGATTGTCCAACGGGTGCCGAGGCGCAGTGTCTGTATGCCGCTCGGGGGCAACGAGCCCGGCGTGCCGATGATCTTCTGGGGGCCCTCCGGGATCCAGTCACGCCACGCCACCGTGTACTTCGTCCATTCGGTCGACTTCAGCGGGAAGAAGTGACAGTAGCTGTAGCCGCCGTTCGATCCGGCCCCGGCGAGTGCAAGACAGCCCCACTGATCTGACCCGTCCCCCTTGGCCCAGAAACTCGCCCCGTCGTACGCGTCCCAGTCCGCAGGCGGGTAGTTGGCGGCAACGGTGGCAATCACCCGGCCCGGCATTGTCACCTGGATCGACGCCTCACCTTCGTGGGCGTCCGGCGATGCCTCGAACACGGCGGGCTTGGCCTGCACTTCCCACGCGGTCAGGTCCTCGAAATCGCATAGCACAACATCGGCCTGACAGACGACGGCGCAGATGAGCATAACGGACCACAGGGCAGCTTGGCGCATGGTATTCCCTCCGGGGTGGCGATTACTCCGCGAGTTGCACGACGACTACGTCTTCGGGCTGCAGTGTGATGTCGCCGGCCAGTTCGTCGGGCACTGCGTCGAGCCCCAGTGCCTGGGTATCAACGGTGATTCGGGCCGTCCGCTCCTCCTGGCTGTCATTGAAGAGCGTCAGGTACATGGGGCCGCCCGGGCTCCCGAAGCGCTCGACGTAGATCTTCGGGTTGTCCGAGCGAGCATACGTGACGGGCTCCCAGCCGGCCGCGTTCAGCGACTTGATGACCGGAAGCCAGCGCTTGAACAGCGGCCGGTCCCGATTGTACAGGTTGGGCCGTTGCCAGTATTGGTCATCGGCGGCGTTGTGGCTGAAGAAGCTCGGGAAGATGCCGTAAGCCGCGCAGCGCTTGAAGTATAGCTCGACCCACTCCGGCTCGAAGTCATCGTACACCGTGTTCAGCAAGAGCAGATAGGGTCGTTGGTAGCACAGCGCGCGCCGCCAGTTCATGATGCTGTCCGGGTTGGGCTGGTACTCACCGCCGGGGGCCCAGTTGGTCTCAATGCCCATGACATCGAGGTAGGGCGCGGCCCAGGAGAATCGCACGGGGGTGGAATTGGCGAACATCAGCTTGCCCCGCTGCCACATCCGCGAGGCCGTCTCCCTGGTGAACTCGACCGTGTTGAAGATCATGAGCTGGCACAGGCGCCTGTCCATGTCGAACACGAGCGGGATGTCGGCCTCGGCCATGTGCTCGCGGCGGTAATTGCGCTCGGTCGCGGCCATCTCCAGGGAGTCGATGTAGGTGCCGTCCAGCTCAGCCGTCGGCCGGTCGGACGTATCAGGCTCAAAGGCGGCGCCTTCGAGCAGATTCTCCTCGCTCCCCTGCTCGGCGAGGAGAGCGTCGTCGAACCACACCATGCCTTCGCGAGGCGCCCGGAACAAGCAGTGGAAAAGCAGCATCCGCACAGGCTTTGCGGGGACGATAGTCTGCTCCAGCAACTGCCAGTCATGGGTCCCACTCTCGCCTCCGACCACAAAGCCAAACCCGTTCGTCCCGTCGGTGTACACAAGGTCGATGTACAGAGAGTAGTCGGCGTCTACATCACCGGAGACGCCCTCCGCCCGTGTCCAGACGCGGGCAATGATCGGTCGAGCCTCATCCTGTTTCAGCGTCACCGTCTGGACTGCCCCTCGTGTGGGCTGGATCCCCTTCCGGGACAGCTTGATCGCGGCGCTGCCGTTACGCCCTTCGCCCGGCGCGACCTCGAAGCCGCCTCCACCCCAGGCGCGCCACCCCACCATCTGCGGGGAGGGGTTCTTGAAGCGCCCTTCAACGGTTCCCCACTCGTGGTCCCATTGGGTGATGTCGCCCTCACGCTCAGGCTTCACGTTGGGGCTGGGATTCAGATGGAAAACTGCCCCGTCGCACCACGGCGCCTTCACAATGCCCCCGGACCAACTGCCGTCATCCGTGTGGACAACGGACGAGAACGTGGCTTGCGCCTGTCTCTGCCCTTTCTCCGCAAGCTCTGTCACGAGCTTGATGGCGCGCGCGTTCGTCCGCTCCATTTCAGGCGGCATCGCCACCCAGTTGCTCATCGGCTCGACATAGACGAAGCTGTAGATGCCGTGGGCTTCGTCGAAAGCGACGTTCGGAGCGCCCTCTTGGAACTGGAAGTAGAAATCACCGAACCCATCAACGGTCTCGATATCCGTGAAGGGCATCCAGATGCCTTCTCGCTCATTGCGCTTAGTGAAGAGCTGCGGGAACAGCTCGTAGTAGCGCTTCAAAGCGGCCCTGAATCCCCACTCACGGTCGGCCTGGTACGCCACGAAGCTGAAACCGGCCTGAGACGGGAACTTGTGCGTGATCGAGGTCAGTCCGAGGTCGACCGCCGCGTAGAGCTCGCGGGACCCCGCTTCGTAACCGAACCGGCAGATGCGCGGCACATCGAGCGGCGTGCCGATGACGTGGGTCTCCCGTGGCCCGCTCACACAAGCCAGGGGGTAGCGTGACGCGAGGCCGTTGGTGCCCACGCTGACCGGGACGAAATTGCTGTAACGCCCCTCAGGCTTGATCGTTCGGCTGACGCGCTGATCGTCATGCCATTGTCCGCCGATCGCGTCAACCCGCTTCAAGTAGACAGCGACCGCACGGTCCTTCCCGGATAGATCCCGCACCGTCCCATCGATCCGCAGCGCGTTCCCGATGTCCCTGAAAGTCGCTGAGACCGCCAACTGCAGGGCGTCGTCCGTGCCGTCAACTCGGAAAGATCCCTGGTCGTCGAGCGGAGTGCGCTCGAACTCAGGGGCCACGAAATCTGACCCGACGGCAACATCGCGCAAACAGAGCCGCCACCCTCCCGGCAGAGACGCAGCAATCGGGCGCGTCTCTGTGATCGCGACTCCATCGAACTGCTGGGCGCCCTCGGGGAGCTCAAGCTCCCAGAGCTTGAAGTCGTCGAACCACGCAGTGCCCGATCGCATGCGGAAGA
>JALGSS010000711.1 GCA_029821745.1 Candidatus Zipacnadia bacterium | reverse complement strand
TACCGCTTATTGACCCCGTAGGACGAGATCTCTCCATTGTGGACGATGGACCACTCCAGGATGCCGAACGGGTGCGCCCCGCCCCACCAGCCTCCCGTGTTCGTCGGGAAGCGTGTATGCGAGATCCACATGTGGCCTTGGTACTCGTCCAGGCGGTAGTACTCGGCGATCGGCTCCGGGTACCCGACCCCCTTGAAGATGCCCATGTTCTTCCCGCTCGAAGCCACATACCCGCCCTCGACGTCCCGGTTGATGTCCATGACCACCGAGACCATGAAGTCTGCTTCGGCGGCGCCGTCGTCACCATTGAACTTCTCAGCCTTCGGTTGAACGAAGAAGCGCCAGAGCACGGGCTCGTCAGTGATCATCGGGGTGGTTTTGGTCGGGATCGGCTCGTCGTGGTTGATGTTGCAGACCGTCTCGAGAAACGCCTTGCCTCGGTCACGCGCTGCGCCGTCAACGAACATCATGTGCAGGCAGTAGTCATCCGCGCGACTGGGGTAGATCCCATACGACACGAACCCCGCACCCAGACCATTGCCCCGCTCCCGCATGTTGGCCATGCCACGGACCACATCCTCGGCATTAAACCGGTTGCCTTTGCGGTCCAGTATCCCGCATGTCCCGCAGGCAGCAGGGATCTTGAATGGTGGTAGTCTATGCATTATCCTATCGACGTCCTCCGGGAAAGAAGGGAAACGACTTGCCGGAAATTTGGTTCCGAGTGTATACTCCTGAATAGACCCTGTCAACGGAAATTGATCGGCGACTTTAGCCGATATTGGGTAATTATCCGAACCTGAGTGGTGGAATACCTTCCGTATAAGCGGAAGTGAAGAGGCTCATAGGCTTGGGGAGGTCGACTATATTGCCGGAAGCTAGCCGGAAGGGCCTCGCCGTTCTCCGCATCATCGGCAGACATGACGAAGCGGTCGGAGCGACGCGCATTGCGCGTGAACTCCGCGAGAAGGGCATCACCCTCACCGAACGCGCCGTCCGCTACCACCTGCAGGCTCTGGATCAGCGGGGCCTCACCGTAGGGCAAGGCCGAGCCGGACGTCAACTGACCGAAGCCGGACGCCGCGAGCTCGCCAACGCCCGTGTCGCCGACAAACTCGGACTCACCTTAGCCAGAATCGATGCCCTCTCTTACCAGACCACCTTCGACATCGAGACCGGCCACGGACAGGTAATCCTGAACCTGTCTCTGTTCCGCCAAGCCGAGTTCGACAATGCCTTGAAGGTCATGCGTCCGGTCTTCAACTCGCGGTACGCGACGAGCGACCTCATCGCGGTTTTCGGCCCAGGACAGCGTCTGGGTGACCGCTCGGTGCCCCGTGGGATGATCGGTCTCGGTACCGTCTGCAGCGTCTCCATCAACGGGCTCCTGCTGACCCACGGAATCCCCGTGAACTCCGAATTCGGGGGGCTCATCGAGGTATCCGGTCACGAACCCGCCCGTTTCACGGATATCGTGCGCTACGGTGGCACCAGCGTCGACCCCGTTGAGCTGTTCATCCAGGCCTGCGCGACATCCGCCGGGGACACCATCGCCACAGGCAACGGCAAGCTCGGCGCGGGGATGCGCACCTGCCCGGCTATCGCTCGTGAGCAAGTCCTCGGGCTGATCGACGAGATGGCGGCATGGCGGCTGAAGGGCGTCATCGCAGCAGGAAGGGAAAACCAGCCCCTGTTGGAGCTGGACGTGGAGGTCGGCCGTATGGCGTTTGTCGTGGCAGCCGGGCTGAACCCCGTCGCGGCAGCCGCCGAAGCAGGGCACAAGGCAGTCAGCGAAGCCATGGCCGTCATGTTCGACTATGACGATCTCGAGCCGGTCTGAAAACCACCCGCGAGGGACGGCCACCCATGGTTGTGTTGAAGAAGTCACTCAGTTAGCTGCGGGGTAGCGAGACCGGTACCCCGCAGGGCACTTCTGCCATGCTAATCGCATCCGTGGGGCCCCTCCGATTGTACGACATCGGCACCCCACGGCTAAGGATAGTAGGCGCGCCACCCAATCCTAGCTGCGGGGTGGTCACGTCGTACAGTGACCGGGGCCCCGCAGGGCACTTCTGCCATGCCAAGCGCGTCGGTGGGACCCGGCCCATTGTGCGACATCGGCACCCCACGGTTAGTTCGCGTTCCTCAACACAACCCTCATACTGGACCCGAGCCGGACGCCCGGGGCATGTCTCCGACTCGTGTCGGCCCTCGCCCTACTGACGCTTGGCGAGTACACACCCCACTGCGCGAGGCCCAAGCTCCACCGGGATCGTCGCGTAGCCGTCGTCGACCACCACAGCAATGCCGTCTCCGGAGAACGCGTCCACATACCGCGTCCCCGGCACGTGCTTCACCCGCAGGCAGTCTCCCCGGAATGTGCGGTACTGCGCGTTAAGCAGCGTCCAGGCAGTCGTCTTCGCTCCCGAGAAACGGTTCGCGTACACCGTCGGCTTCAGCGTCGGCATCAGCGGCTCCACATCGCCCGAGCAGAACGCATCCTCGTTCTCATTGAGAATCGCGAAGGCCTTCCGCAGGAATTGGTGGGCATCCTCACAGTACGTCGTGGTGGTTCCCCCGTGGAGCCAGTATGCTTCCCCGTTGAAGAACGGGTACTTCAGCAGTTGCCACCCGCCTTCGGTGTAGGCGTTGTACTGGACGAGTTGCAGCACCTTGAAGTCGGGGAACAGGAACCGGAACAAGTCGACCCGGTGCGGCATCAGGTGCTGTTGAGACCACGTCACCGAGTAGCCCAGCGCACCGTCCTGGTACTGCGAGTTGACGTCATTGGGCGTCTCCTCCGTCAACGTGGCTATCGTGGCCGGAGTACTCGCTCTGATTGCCTCAGTGGTGTCCCGCTCGCCACGGATCGGCGCCCACGGAACCGGGTGCCCATGCTCCCGGGACCAGCAAGTCTTCCACGTGTTGATGAACCCGTACTGATCGATATACATGCCGTCCGGCTTCAGCTCTCCCGCCACGCGCCGGTACGTCTCGGCCAAGTGGTCCCGCCAGCCGTCCGACGCGGGACACATCATGTGTTCCGGGGAATCGCCGCCCCA
>JALGSS010000710.1 GCA_029821745.1 Candidatus Zipacnadia bacterium | reverse complement strand
GGACGCCAGGGCGGCCGCGCCGGGTGTGAGCGAGGCGATAGCGGACGAACTGACTGACGCGGGCACCGCGCAACAGGATGCGCTGACGGCCATCCTGGCGGACCTGCCGGTGGATCGGGCTCGGGAGTGGAACGTGGCTCGCGGCCACGAGACGGACTTCGCCCTTGGCGTCGAGACATCGATGGTTAAAGTGTTCCGCCGCGACGCGAGGGCCGCTTCACCGACACCCTCAAGATCAAGCTGGCCCGGAACGAACATGAGGGCGCGCAAGTTGTGGTTGTACCCATCGACACGGACCTGGACAGAGTCACCTGGCGTGTCGCGGATTTCGACGAGAGCGGCCCGAGAGTGACTGCCGTGCCGGTGGGGTATGTGAAGTCGGTACGGCCGCAGACGGTCAACCCGACGATGCCGTCTGAATGGTGGCCTGACCCGCTGCTGTCTTACCTGACGGACTTCAGCGTGCCGCGCTCGGAAGCCCAACCCCTGTGGATCGATGTCCATGCGACGGCCGAGACCCCGCCGGGCAAGTATGTGGGCCAGTTGGTCGTGGGAGCGCAGAATGCTCAGTCGAAGACCATCGATATCGAGGTGGAAGTCTATGACTTCGCGCTCCCGACAGAGCAGCACCTGAAGACGATCTGGGGCATGAGCGAAGGGAACTACGCGAAGTACTACGGGGACCGCTACGACGACGCCTTTGCGTGGAAGTACTTCGACATGTTCCTCGACCACCGGTTGGCCGTAACGGACCTGTACCGGTCGCGGCCCAACGGCGTCAAGGGCGAGGATAGCGCGTACCATCTCGCCAGTGTGGAGGCCCTGAAGCGCCTGGAAGCGCGGGGCTCGGGCTGGTGGAATCTCGGCTATGTCCTCGCGCCGAAGTGGGCGCTGAAGGACAACGCGTTCGGCGTGGACACATACGACGAGTACCTGGAGAAATGCGTGGCGATGTTGAAGGCGGACCTCGCCCGGGTGGAAGCGGCGAACTGGCCGAAGGACCGCGTGGGCATCTACTTCCTGGACGAGACGAGCAACTTCGAGGCCCTCGGGAAAGCCGCGAGAGCGATGAAAGAAGCGTTCCCCAATATCCCCCTCATGACAACGGGATACGACCGCAGCTACGGGCTCGACGATGGATTGGTATCGAAGTACATGGACATCTGGGTTCCGCTGACCCCCCGCTACCACGCGGACCAGGCGAAGATTCTCGAGGGACGCAAGCTGGGCAAGCAGGCATGGTGGTACATCTGCGTCGGCCCGCGCGAGAGGCGCTCCCTCAACTGGTTCGTGCAGTACCCGGCGATCCGGTCGCGCCTGCTGATGGGCGTGGCCGCGCGCAAGTACAATGTCGACGGCTTCCTGTATTACCGCGTAGCGGGGTGGAACAACAACGAGCAGCCGATCACGGGCGGGCCATACACCGAGTGGATCCCGAAGTACCACCAGACGCTGCCGGATGGCGACGGGATGATCATCTGCGCCGGACCCGATGGCCCGCTGAGCACCGTGCGCCTCGAGAACATCCGCGACGGCATCGAGGACTACGAGTACTACTGGGTGCTCGACGACCTGATCGCTCGGGCCGAGAAGGGACCTCTGACCGACGAGGGGCGCGAAGCCCTGGATACGGCGAAAGCCCTCCAGGCGGTCCCCGAATCGCTGCTCACAGACGTCAACCAGTACAGCGAGAACCCGGTCGATCTCATGGAGACGCGAGAGAGTCTGGCCCGGGCGATTGAGGGGCTGCAGAAGGCCTTGGGTGCGGGATAGACGACCAACTGCACGGCGGCCTCTCCCCGACCCTCTCCCGGGCGAGACGCGTGCCGCGTCTCTGGGAGAGGGAGCACGACCAACGGCAAAGGCATACGGCAACAACAGCAGGCCGGATACTTCGGCCCGTAGGGCCTCGTAATCCGGCCTCTCCGGGCGACACAGGGCCGCTCGCCGTTCCCCCCATTCCCTCTCAGGGAAGGGGGCCGGGGGGTTAGGTGCCGAACAGTCGGGGCGGATGCTTCCGGCCTCTCCGGGCGACACAGGGCCGCTCGCCGTTCCCCCCATTCCCTCTCAGGGAAGGGGGCCGGGGGGTTAGGTGCCGAACAGTCGGGGCGGATGCTTCCGGCCGCTCCGGGCGACACAGGGCCGCTCGCCGTTCCCCCCATTCCCTTCCAGGGAAGGGGGCCGGGGGGTTAGGTGCCGTTCGCGAACGACACA
Organism: Candidatus Zipacnadia bacterium; assembly: GCA_029821745.1. GTDB lineage: Bacteria > Armatimonadota > Zipacnadia > Zipacnadales > JABUFB01 > JALGSS01. Next base: position 1,059 of record JALGSS010000710.1, on the reverse strand, counting down.
CGCCCAACGGCGAACTGAGGTGACGATGTGTGGCAATGACCGAACTCGAACGGTTCAAAGCCGTCTGTCACTTTGAGAAGCCCGACTATGTGCCCATCTTCGGCTTCCCCGGCGCTCCGGGGATGTCCCACGGCGCGATGCGCAAGACACACGATCGCCTGCTCGAGACAGGCATGCCCGACTGGGTCGACGGGTGCTTCCACCTGGGCGGAGGATGGCAATCGGAGACGTGGCATCGCTACTGGGGCACCACCGGGCCCGACTTCATCGATTTCTTCCCCGCGGACCCGGGAGGCCCCGGCATCGCCTGCGAGAGGCGCATCGAGGGCGAGTGGGAGGTACTGGAGTATGAATCCGGCGCGCTGACGCGGCAGGTGCTCGACAACGACGTCACCTACTCGATGCCCGAGTTCGTCCGCTATCCCGTGAGAGACCGGCAGTCCTGGGAGTTCTACCGAGAGCGAACGGCCCCGGGTCCGCGCTGGTCGGACGAGCGCATCGACGAAGCCTGCACCAGATTCCGAGATCGAGACAAACCTCTCGCGGTCTCGGTGGGCTCAACGTGGGGACGTCTTCGAGGACTGATGGGCACCGAACTGGCCTCGACGATCCTGTACGACGACCCGCAGCTCGCCCACGAGATCATCGACTGGTACACCGGGCACATGGAGACGTACCTGTTTCCCGTCATCGAGCGCCTGCGGCCCGAGATCCTCGCGACCGGCGAAGACTGCTGCTACAACCACGGCACGCTGATCAGCCCCCGTCACTTCGAGGAGTTCTGCGCAGGCTTCTACCGGCGCATGGGACAGATCGGCCACGACTGCGGCGCGGACATGCTGGCCATCGACACCGACGGCAACGCCATGGAGTTCGTGTCACTCGTGGAGGCCTGCGGCATCAATACCATTTATCCCTTCGAGGTGAAGGCAGGTAATGACTTGTTCGAGCTGCGCGCCAAGCACCCGCGCTTCATCCTGATGGGATGGTTGGAGAAGGAGAGCGTCAACGAAGGGAACGCGGATATGATCGAGCCTGAGATCATGGGGAAGGTCCCGC
>JALGSS010000709.1 GCA_029821745.1 Candidatus Zipacnadia bacterium | reverse complement strand
GCCATGGTGCTGGGGATCGCCGAGGACGGCACGAGCCTGAGCTTCGACCGGGTGATCGACTTCTACGGCGGGATGACGAAGTTCACTATCCGCCGGCACCCCGAGACGAAGCGCTACTGGTCCCTGGTGAACCGTGTCACGAGACCCGGGTCCTGCGGGATGCGCAATGTACTCACGCTCGTCTACTCCGACGACCTCGACCACTGGACTGTGGTGCGGGACATCCTGCGCGACGACCGCCTGTTCGCGCCTCAGTACACAGGCTTCCAGTATGTGGACTGGCAGTTCGACGGCGATGACATCATCGTGGCCTCGCGGACCGCCTTCAACGGAGCGCACAACTTCCACGACGCGAACCACCTGACGTTCCATCGCGTCAAGGACTTCGCGGAAGGTGTGGCCGACGCGAACCCGTGATCGCCGCTACGGCCCCCGGCGCTCCCACGAGGCCGACGGGACGAAGCGCCAGGTCTCACCGGCGACCGCCTCGACGCCCACGTTCCCGCGCTTCGTGTACACGCGCGTCTCACCGTCTTCCACGGAGACATCGCGGATGATGTAGGCCCGCTCGAAGTCGCCATCGGTCACGAGCAACGTGTGCCCGACGCACGCCTCGGGCAGTTCGCCCTCTATCGCGAAGTATGACTCGCCGGGAGCGCTCGCGGCCCCGGCCACACTCCCTGAATACTCACTCCGAGCGCACTCCACTTCGGTCTGCCCGATCGTCAGTTGGGTGCCGCCGATCAGACACGCCGCGACGGGCTCTCCCTGCACGCCGAGAACCGCCGCCACACGCCCGTCCGTCTCCAGGCTCCCCAGCGTTGTCTCGATGCGGGCCGCCTGCGGCTCGACCATCGACACGATCACGTCGGTGCCCGCGGTTGTCGTGACCTCCGCAACCACGGCGCCTTCAGGGGCATCGGCCGGTTCGATAAGCCTCACGCCTGTCACGAAGGGGCGCGAAGAGTCCTGCCCCGCGAACACGGAGACGAAGGCGTTCAACCCCGGCCCGGGAGCGGAGCGCACAATGTATGGCAGCGTCGCCCCTCGGTCCCTGTTGCGGTGGTCGCGCTGGCCCCACCCGTCGGCGAGGAACACGGTCTCGCCCGCCGTCCCTGGCGCGAAGGCCGTGAAGGTGTACTCATCATCGACTTGCCAGGTCGCGTGCCACGGTCCCGCGCCGTCGGCCTCCTGAACATTGTCCATGGGCAGGCGCTCACTGGGCAGCGTGAAGGTCGTCTCGAACAGCGCCCACTCGTCCGTCGCGGGCAGTCTCTCCGACCCCGTGTAGGTCCGGTCGCCGGCCGAACCCGGCGCATTGGGCCATGTGACGACGTTGAAGTTGACCCGCTCCGCGTCGCCCTTGATCCAGAAGCGCGCCTTGTACGTGGCCCCGAGCATCCCCGGGATCGCGTCGCGCCCCACGTAGCCATTGGAGTTGCCCACCATCAACGCTGCGTTCATCCTCCCGTTTGCATGGGGCTTCAGGGCTCGGAATCGCACACACCGGCCGCCCTCTCGGCCTGGCCCCACGACCGCCGAATCCGCCGAGCCATCGCCGACGTAGATTCCCCAGCCCGGCGGCATCTTGCCCTCGTCCCCGGCCTCCAATGACGCGTTCGGCGCGAGGTTCTCTCCCAGCGTACCGTCGGGCAGGACCTGGCGCAGCTCCACATCGTCCACGTAGACCTCGCTCACCTGAGGAAGCTGGATACGCAACGCGAAGGGAGCCGGTTTCTCGTCGGGACGCTGCGGGCCGAACTGAAGGCCGCCCGTCTCCCAGTCGTTGTTCGGGCCATGGAACACATAGTGATGATTGGGCCCTCCGGCGACGCGGAAGATGTCCAGCAGGTACGAATCCCCGTCCGCGTGCTCGACCTGAACGCAGGTCCGGCGATAGGTGCTTGCCTCGGAGTACGCCCTGGAGGAAGCTTCCATGGCCTTCACGCGGGGGGTGACCGAGAACAGGTGGAAGCTGCCCCGGCGTCCTCGGGTGGCTTGGTCCTGCAAGCCCACCATCGCCAGATTGTGGGCCATCGTGCGACGCGTCTGGTAGGAGTCCGGGTGGTCCCACAGATAACCCAGGTCCGAGAGCAGTTCGCGCCCGTCCTTCCAGTAGTACAGGTTCAGGCTGTCGAGGTGGTGGTGCCCGCCGTAGTCACTCGCGTTGAGCATCGCCAGGCTCTCGCGTCCGTCGGCCCCGGTGCGCAGGTATCCCTGGGCCAGGTACGGGAACACGACATCCGGCAGCGAGAACCCCGCCACCTCGCGATCCTCAAGCCCGGGCTCCCGGTAGAACACAGCCTGCTCAGGCGCGCCGCCGCTGAGTGACGCCCCCGCGCGTTCCTTGAGGAAGGCGATGTGTTCGTCCGTGGGGTACGCGACAGCGAGGAGTTCCGCGAATCTGGCGTCGATCGCGGTGGTGCGGTACGAATCCGCCGACGGCGGGAAGCGCAGGTCTCCCTGAAGCGTCCACAACAGGCCCTGCCAGCAGTCACCGTAGCGCGTATCCCGGCAGGCGTCGAAGTGCTCGAGCCGGTTCCCGTCGGGATCAGCGAAGCCCTCGGGGTCCGAGTAGTCGCGCAGCATCAGCCCGAAGCCGCGGATGCCCGACATGGTCATCATCGCGTACGCCGGGCTTTCGGAGGTCCCGCCATCGGGCAGGAACCACTCGTCAACCGTGCGCTTGAATCCCTCGAGGCCGAACCGCACGAGGCCTGGATGTCCCACCACCATACCCACCATCGCCGCCCCGGCGCGGTTACCCACAGACTTGTTGTTGATCGACGTGTCACAGGCGGCCAGGTAGGAGGCCTCCAGGAGCACGTCCCGCTCGATGAGTATCTTCTCCTCCTCAGAGTAGACGGGCACCCCGTTCTCCGTCGCCATGCAGGTCAGGTCGTAGGCCTGCGCCATGCGGCTGACAGCTCCGCCGTCCATCCCCGAAGACCCTAGCCTGCTTGCCGACCAGTATCCCGTGTAGATGCTTCGGTTAGGCTTATTGGGTGGGTACACCAGCTCGTCATTGGGCAAGTTACCGATCCGTTCGCAGGCCGTGTGCGGGTCGCAGTC
>JALGSS010000708.1 GCA_029821745.1 Candidatus Zipacnadia bacterium | reverse complement strand
GTCAGCGGGCCGCCGGCGGGTACTGGGGGAAGCGTGAGGCGCCATTTGCCCTCGGCGTCTGCTGTCGCCGGTACTGGGGCACCGTCGCCGAGCTGAACTGTGATCTTCTCTCCTGCATCGGCCCAGCCCCAAACGGGCAGGGCTTGGTCCCGCTGGAGGACCATGTGACTGCCGAAAACGTGAGGCAGTCTCACGTCAGCCTGAGCGGTTGCGCACAGGCAAAGGACAGCGACTGCGAGGACGAGGCGCCTCGCCCAGTGTTCCTTGCATTGCATACTTGCTCCCTTTCCTCCGTGGGTTTGTCTGATGCGGGCTGCGCGCCGGCGTCGTGAGGCTATCGCACTGCCATGATTTCCCCGTGCACGGGCGAGGACCTGCCGCACCGGAGGGCAAGCAGGACAGGCACGCGTTTCGCAGCACGAGCGCTCGGGTATTGCGTTCAGGATCGGTCGGCACAGGGCCGCCTGCCGTCAGTCGCGTGAGGCGACGCAGCGATCACTCCAGGTCCGGGCCGGCGATCCGCTCCGCTCGTTGCTGCCTCGCCTGGTCCGCGGGGAGGAACGTCCCGTAGAACAGGGCATTGGCGTCCATCCACGTCACCAGACGCTCTACGTCTTGGTCGGACAGCTTCACATCGTGGTGCCCCTTGAGCAGCATCTTCATCAGCGCGCTGCCTCGGGCGCCGTAGCGGTCTGGGATGCTGACGGCGTCCAGGCTGCCCTGGTCTGAGATCGGTACCCGGGGGGCCAGAGCGTTGTAGGACACCGTGTAGCGGCCGTCTGGCTCGCCGGTGAGACGCATACCTCCGTTGGGCTCCGACCCGCTGTGGCACTTGACGCAGGCGCGGTCCAGAACGGGTTGCACCAGGATCGGGTAGCTGAAGGGCTTCGAGCCGTCCGGCCCCGGTTCGAGTGTTGACGGCTCTCCGCCCAGAGCTGTCATCCGCCGGACGAGTGGGGCAGAGGTGCGGGGCTCATGGCACCCAACGCAGGTCAAGGCTTCCCCCGGCTGCAGGTAGGTGAGGCTGCGCATGACCTGGATGGCCTGCCCTCGTTCATCCAGCGCCTGGAAAGCCAGCGGAATCTTCGCCGGCACAGTGAAGTAAGCCGAGCCGTCCTCGGCCACCGGCACCGTCCCCAGCACCTGCTTTCCGGGGGCTCCCCTCGGTCTTCCCATCGATGGTCTGTCGATCCCCGGTGTCGATTTCGGCAGAACCTGCAGAACGCGCAGCCGCTTCACAGAGCCTGGGGGCAGCGCCGGATCGGCGGCGTACACATTCTGCACCATCACCGTGCCCTCGGCGGGCGGTTCGAGTTCAGTCACGGCGGGCACGATGGGCGGCCTTGGGCGTGGCCGCAGGGGAATAGGCCACGTGCTTGAGATCGCGAGGTCTCGGTACAACAGCTCCTTGTTGCCGAAGCTGTCGACCAGGTACAGGCCGAACATGTTCGGGACATTCGCCTTCGGCTCCCCGACCAGCCCCTCGAAGCTGTATGCCGCGAGGAAGTAGCGCTCCGACAGCGGGTACGGGCTGCGGAAGCAGTGTCCCGGCCAGCGCTCGTTCTCGGGGGTGCTATTGGGCTCGGCCCGGGCGGAGAACCAACTCGGGGGCACTCTGACCTCACCCTCGGGGAAGGGCACGTCGGGGGTCAGGCGGATGATCGGCGGCTTCCCGTCGACGCCCGCCGCCGTGGTGACGAGGATGATTGAGCCGGCAGTCATCGCGTGGTGAGCGCCCGCAGTCGCCATGACGCGCCGCGACCCCGGGATTGGGCGCGGTTCCCAGATTCCCACGGGGTTGAAGGTGTTGTTGCCGTAGAAGATGGCGGGGCGCGTGCCGTCCGGCGCGGTGGTCCACAACTGCTCGAAGAACACCGCGTTGCGATCCACGTAGTCCCAGCGGGTGTAGATGATGCGCCCGTCATTGAGCACTGCCGGGTCCCACTCCTGGGTCTCGTGGTAGGAGATCGGTCGCGGGTCGGACCCGTCCGGATTCGCGACTGTCAGCGTGTAGTTCTCGCACCCGGGGCTCCCGCACCGATGCCAGCCCAGACGTCGGGTGGACATGAACAGAATCCGGTCGTCGGGCAGCAGCCGCGGGGTGAATTCGTCGAAGGGACCGTCGGTTATCTGCCGCAGGCCGCTCCCGTCTGCGGCGATCTCATACAGGTGGTAGTATCGCCCGTGGTGGCCCTGACGCGTGTCGGCAGGCGGCGTCTCGGCCCGGCAATACGAGAACAAGACCTTCTTGCCGTCGTAGGTGACTTCGGGATGCTGGTAGCTGCCGCCGGGCAGTTGGCCATCAGTCAGTGAGCGAACCTGCATGGATCGGCCGGGGGCCTCCAGCACGCAGATCCCGCCGCCAGGTCGCGCGTAGCGACCGTAATACTGGGTCAACTGGTGGCTGAAGGCTCCGGGAACTTGCTTCGCGAAAACCAGCGGACCCACCTGGGCCAAGGGGTTCGCCAGGGCGATGGCGCGGCGCAACCGGTGCACGCGCCGCCACAGGTCCTCGCCCTTGCCGCCCTCGGTTTGCTCCGCTGTCTTGAGTGCAGCAAACTCAGCGCTCAACCGGCTCCAGGCTTCTGCGTCCCGGGTGACGTCGACCCCGGCGCTCTGGAGGTCCGCGATGAGTTGACTGCCCCGCTGCAGCGTTCGCTCGACGGCCTCGGCCCGGGTGGACGGGTTGCGAGGCGTGCCGATGCCGTCTTGTAGCCGCCAGTCCCACTCGATCAGGGCTGCCTCCATGGGTGCGCGGAGCGGGGGCAGGATCGGTGGGGGCACGGCGGCGGGCTTGTCACCGGCGGGGATGCGCAAGGCAAGCTCGCGCCCCGGCATCACCAGACGCGGGTTGCGGAGCCACACGGACGCCTCTGACGCGTCGCCTCGCACAGCCAACTCCACCGAAAGAGGTCCCGTTGAGGGCGGGATGTCGAGTCGCATTTCGCGGCGTCCGGGCCGTCCGGGAGCCCACGCGAGGGCGGCAGCGCCTGCCGAGAGTTCTACTCGGGCTCCGCCGCTTTCGACGTCTACGTCTGCGCCGAGCACACAGGGACCATTGATGTTCTGGAGTT
>JALGSS010000707.1 GCA_029821745.1 Candidatus Zipacnadia bacterium | reverse complement strand
AACTCGTCCTGCCCATTGCAGGCGAACACAACGCGATGTCCGCGCTGCCCCAGTTGGTCCGCGAGGCAGACGGCAATGCGTTCGGCCCCCGAGTAACGGTGCGGGGCGATGACCTTCAAGACAGTCAGTGGGTGTCGGGTCCGTGCCATGCGTGAAGCTGCGGTTCCGCGGCCTTCCCGGGGCTTGCAGCGCCCCACGTCGTCCCTATGTTTAACCACGAACGGCCCGCTATTGCAAGGCGCCGCGGAGGCCTTCGCCATGCGCCTGAGTGATGCGCAGGGCCTGGATCGTTCCCAGCAGCGATTCCGGGCCCGGCGCGGTGACCCTCAAGTAATTGTCGGTGAGCCCATCCAGGACCCCCGGCTCATCGGTGACGGTGCGTTCAAGCACGGTCTCCAGGGCCTCCCCCACCATGGCTTCGGCAAAGCGCGCGCGAATGACCTCCGAGAGGTCACGCAGCCGGTGGTTCCGCGCGATCTTCACCTCGTGGAGCACTTGGTCCGGCATCTCCGCGGCGGGCGTACCGGGCCGGCTGGAGTACGTGAACACGTGCAGGTAGCTCAACGGAATGCTCTCGATGAACTCGCGGCAGGTCTCGAACTCCTCATCCGTCTCTCCCGGGAAGCCGACGATGACGTCCGCCCCCACGCAGATGCCCGGATCCATCTCGCGAATGCGGTGGGCCAACTCGCCGTAGAACTGCGCCGTGTATGGCCGGTTCATGCGCTCAAGTACGCTGTCGCAACCGTTCTGCAGGGGCAGGTGCAGGTGCCGACAGACCTTGGGGTGATGCGCCACGAATTGCAGCAGTTCCTCGGACACCTCGCGCGGCTCGATGGAGCTCAGGCGCAGGCGCCCCAGACCGGGCAGCTCGCACAGCGTCTCGACAACCCCAGCGAGGTTCGGCGCGTTCTCTAAATCGAGCCCATACTGGCCCAGATGCGTGCCGATGAGCACGATCTCCGGGTGCCCGGCCCTAATGAGCCGCCGCGTCTGCGCGACGACATCATCAAACTCGGCGCTGCGGCTCCGGCCCCGCGCGTGGGGAATAATGCAGTAGCTGCAGAAGGCGTTGCAGCCCTCCTGCACCTTCACAAAGGCGCGCGTGTGTCCGGCGAACCGTTCGAGCATGTCCCCGTCGCAGGAGTACGCGACCGTCGAGGCGACGCCGCCCTCCGCAGGCCAGGCGAGGCTGTCGGCGAGGCGCTCTCGGATCTCGTGACCGATCCTCGCTTTGGTCGCGTTGTCCGCCACGAGATCAGCCTGCGGGATCGCTTCCAGCGTCTCCGGGGCCACCTCGGCATAGCACCCCGTCACGGCGACAAACCCGGCGGGATTGAGCTTCTTGGCGTGGCGGATCAGACGGCGGCAATCCCGGTCGGTTCGCGCGGTGACGGTGCAACTGTTGATCACGTAAATGTCGGCGGGGCCTTCAAAGGGGACGATGTCGCAGCCGAGTCGCGCAAGCTGCTCGCGAATCTGCTGACTCTCGAACTGGTTGAGCTTGCAGCCCTGGGTCTTGATGGCGGCCGTAGGATTTCTTCGCTGCGTCATGGGATAGTGGTCGCTTCTTGAGCGCCGAGCTATTCGCCCGGATCGCTGCGTCGGGAGGATGTGTCACGGCGTGCCGAGGCGCGGCGTCGAGTAGAACGCGACTCGGGATCGCGCGTCGACGACCGCCGATCGGGTCGAGCCCTTCGGCGCGGAGTGCGTGTGTTGGGTACCACATAGCGGGCCCAGTACAGGCCCCCGAGGGTGAGGAACGCACCGACGATGTTCCCGAGAGTGCACGGAATCAGGCTGCGCGTGATGAAAGTGCCCAGGCTGATCGCCGTCTCAGCGTCGGCGATGGCATGAGACCAGTGTAGCGCAAGCCCGGCGGATGCCAGGTACATGTTCGCCACGCAGTGCTCGAACCCGCAGGCGATCAGCGCCGTGCCGGGAAGCGCCACCGCCAGTATCTTCGCGCCCGTTCCCCTGCTGAATGAGGCAAACCACAGGGCCAGACACACAAGCGCGCCGCCCAGAATGCCACGCACAAGCGCGACACGGAACGGCGCGGCGCATTTCTCTTGGGCAATCGCGAGAATCCGTGGCCCGACGAGAGGATCGGCGGCATCAGCGCCTCGCATAAGGTACTGGCCTGAGATGAAGACAAGCCAGGCGAGGGCCACGGCGCCCACAAGGTTACCGACATAGACCCAAGACCAGTTGCGGGCCCAGTCGGCCGGGGTCGCACGCCCACGAAACCAGGCGAGGACGACCGTCGGGCTCCCCGCAAACACGTCGACGCCACCCAGTGCCACAAGCGCCGGCCCGACGGAGAAGGCGAGACCGCCCAGCAACTGCGTGACGCCCAAGCCGGCGGCTGGTTGCGTTGTGACAACCGTGTAGAAGCCGGCTCCCAGCCCGATGCAAAGGCCACCCATCAACCCCGAGATGAACGGGTAGGACGACAGGGAGTCCCTTCCGCGCGCGTCGCCGGCGACAGACTGCGCGTCGGCCTCACTGTCGGCTGACCTCTGAGGCGTCTCGTCGAGCATCAAACTGCGCCCCTCGCGTGGGAGCAGAACTCCACGTGGTCTCATCTACATCGCTAACTGATCACGGCCGGGGGAAGTCCCCGGCCGCGGAGGAGACTGAGACGTTTCTGGAGCTTAGCCCGCCTTGCGGACCTTACCGGCCTTGATGCAGGACGTGCAGACCTTCGCATGCCGGACGCCCTTATCGGTCTGGATGCGGACGCGCTGCAGGTTCGGCATCCAGCGCCGCTTCGTGTGTCGATAGGAGTTACTGACGTTGCACCCCGTCGAAGGCTTCTTCCCGCAAACTGAGCAAATTCTAGCCACAGCGATTCTGTCCCTTCCAAACTGGCACGTAAGCCCTGTCCCATAAGGCGGTCAAAGAGAGGAAAAATATAGCATATCCAGCGGGCGAACGCAAGGGTATGTGACCATTGCCGTGAGCTAGTATCATACATGGGTTACAGTCGGGGGTAATCGGCAGGGGTGCCGTTGGGAAGGAGCCGTTGGCCGTTGCTGTGCCCCGGCCCCTGCCCCCCATGGGGGGCAGCCA
>JALGSS010000706.1 GCA_029821745.1 Candidatus Zipacnadia bacterium | reverse complement strand
GGTCCACGACGAGGGCTGCCGGATCAGCTTCGACCCGGACACGGGCTTCATCGACTTCCCCGGCGGCATGACCAAGTTCACCATCCGCCGTTGCCCGAAGACGGGGCTATACCTGACCCTGAGCAACAACAGCACCGACCCGCAATACCCGAACCAGCGCAACATCTTGTGCCTCAACGCCAGCGAGGACTTGATCCACTGGCGACACGTGCAGACCTTGCTGGAGGACGACTTGCCCCACTCGTGGGAGGAGTCGATCCGGTACACGGGCTTCCAGTACGTGGACTGGCAGTTCGACGGGGATGACATCCTGTACATGGTCCGCTGCGCGTACGACGGCGCCCACAATTTCCACGACGCCAACCGCATGACGTTCCATCGGGTGGAGGGGTATGTGGCCGGTCTCAGCCGCGCCTGATCGCGATGTCATCACTATAGGGAGGGAACCAGAGGTGGAGCTTAGTCAACTGGAATCAGATATGCTGTTGGCGGCCTATGAGGCGAAGTACGTGCGTGAGCGGTTCAACTTCGTGGAATGGGGCAAGGAGAAGGGCATTGAGCGCGACGCCCTTCACGACGCCTTCGACGTCCTGGCCGAGGCCGGGCTCCTAGGGCAGGGGACGATGGGTGGAGGCTGTGAGCTGACCGGTATCGGTGTCATCGAGACCGAGCGAGCGGGCTTGGCGGACGACAAGCGTGTCAGGGAGAATGATGCAATACGGAGTCGCATCGCTGAGTTCGTCGTCGAGACGGCCTCGAAGCGCCGAAGGCACCAGGGCGCCGAGGACGCGGAGATACGGGAGGCCCTGGACGACGTCGAAGACACCAAGTTCGAGTTCCCCTTAGCCGTGCTCTACGATACTGGGCAACTCGTGCGAGACAGGTACCGTGGGCTACTGCCAACCGAGGGACTCATTGAGGCCGTCGCGGACTACCGCAAGAGGCGCGAGTTGGAGAAGCAACTGCGTGCCTACTCCCCATCCGTGCCAGGAAGCGCGCGCGCGCTGTGGGATGGTGTAGCCGGGTACTCGGGGTGGGCTCCCGTCCGCGATGATGCGGGGGGGGCTGATCTACGAATCCAACGCTCTGCACTACCTAGTCGATGTGCAGGACCGCGACGCGCCCCTCAAACCACAGGAATTCGCCCGGTTCCGCAGAGCACTGGCAGCGAACCCAGCACTGCGTGGTCTTATACTGTCGCTCTCGGGCCTCGACCCTCAGGTTACCGAGGCGGCCCAATCGTGTGCAGTCCAGCAGCCGATCGTGCTCCTGGGCGCGAATGAGTTGGAGCGCGTGATATTGCGTACCACGTCTCTTGACGCTCTCGTCGCCGAGAGAGTAAGGGCGCTCATATCAGCGGCACCACTTCGAGATGGGGGTGTAGATGTGGCACACGAGATTGGGTTCCCGCTGCCTGCTCACGAGATCAACTTCGACGAGTCTGCTGTCTTTGTCGCCCACCCGTTCACAGAGCCGTTCGCCCCTGCGGACCTGCGTCGAGCGCTGGACAAGGCGCTGGGCGATCAGGGCCTGAAGCCGGATTACGCGGATGAGACTCTGTCTAGCGGACACATCCTGCGGAAGGTCTGCAGGCAGATCCAGGAGAGTCTGTTCGGCATCTATGATGTGTCCCTCTGGAAACCCAACGTGACGCTCGAACTGGGATTGGCGTACGGTATGGAGCGACCGACGCTGCTTCTGCTCAACGTCAACCACTCAAAAGGGGTGCCCAGCGACATTCAGGGCTTCGACCGCATTGAGTACGGGAGTTACACCGAGCTGGAAGCCGAGCTAGCCTCGAAGCTTGGCGATTTCATACGGCGTGTACGGGGAACGGAGTGAGTTTCTGGCGGGGTGTGAACTGTGGCGCTGCCCCCGAGTTGTCTGACTGGCATTTCACCGGGTTCGGGGGAGTGCAAAGCACGGACCCACTGGCCGAGGACGGTGCGCCGGCCTCGACAATAGTCCACTTCCCGAAGGGACCACGGAACCATGGCAGCAACGAAGATTGAGTGGACGGACGCCACCTGGAACCCAGTCACTGGGTGCTCGAAGATCAGCCCCGGGTGCGCCAACTGCTACGCCGAACGAATGGCGAAGCGCCTCAAAGCCATGGGGCAGGCGCACTACAAAGACGGGTTCGAGGTGCGGTGCCACCCCGACGCATTGGACGCCCCGTTGAGCTGGCGACGCCCTCAGAATGTGTTTGTCAACTCAATGAGTGACCTCCTCCACGAGGAAGTGCCGATGCGCTTCGTAGATGCCGTTTTCGACACGATGGTGAAGGCGCACTGGCATCGGTTCCAGGTGTTGACAAAGCGCTCTGAACGCCTGGCGGAAGTCGCGCGGAGCTTGGAGTGGCCAGACAATGTCTGGATGGGGGTAAGCATTGAGAACCAGGACTACGTCTGGCGCGCTGATGACCTGCGCTCTGTGCCGGCGGCTGTGCGCTTCCTATCCATTGAGCCCCTCATCGCCCCGATCACCGACCTCGACCTGACAGGGATCGACTGGGTCATTGTCGGCGGGGAATCCGGGCCGGGAGCCCGAGCCATGAAGCTGGCGTGGGTCGTAACGTTGCGCGACCTATGTAGTTCGCGCGGCGTTCCCTTCTTCTTCAAACAGTGGGGTGGCGTGAACAAGAAGCAGGCAGGCAGGCTCCTCGAGGGCCGCACGTGGGATGAGATGCCAATGAGCGCCGTTGCCGGGTGAGAAATCTCGCAGCCCTGCTCCCAGGGCATTGGCCGGCCTGACCCAGCACTGTGAGCGGGGCTCACAGTGGCACCCGGTCATCGCGGTCTGTCGTGGGGAGTGGCCGGACTACGAGGGCCCTAGCCTGAAGTATCCGACCGGCCGTACTTGACACTGCCGCGAACGCGCCGCGGCTTACAGTGCTGCCCGGAGATGAAGCAGGAGAATAGACCAGCAAGACTGAACCCATAGACCAAGTGAGGTGATGCGTGGTGCCGTCTGTAGTCACACGAGTAATCGTCGCTCTCGCGGTGATGTCTCTGCTGTCCTCCGTGACGGCGGCTCCGCGCGACAAGACCATGGCCCAGACCAAAGAGAAGATCCCC
>JALGSS010000705.1 GCA_029821745.1 Candidatus Zipacnadia bacterium | reverse complement strand
AACCCGCGGACGGGCCGCGCCGCTCGCCCGATGGAGGAACACGCCATGAAGCGCACGATTGTGGGGCCGTGGAGGTTCGTGGTTGGGCCGGATATTCTCGCCGAGATCGGCCTTCACGGTCGTTGCCTCGGGACCAAGGCGCTGCTGATGGGTGGCGTGCGAGGGCTCGGAGCGGTGAAGGACACGATCACCGCAAGCCTGCGCGATGCGGGCCTGGGCGTGCACGTCGAACACGGTGGACACGTGGACAAGGTCAAGGCGAGGGTGGATCAACTGGTGGCGACGGGCCGGGAGCAAGAGGTGGACTTCGCCATCGCCTGCGGCGGCGGGCGAGTGATGGACTGCGGCAAGGCAGTGGCGCGAGAACTGGGCGTCCCGCTCATCGTCGTGCCCACGGTCGCGGCGACCAATGCAGCGGCCACCATCTCCTCGGGCATCGAGGAAGACGATGTGCCGAGGCGTCACTGGTACCGAGGCCCGGATGTGGTCATGTGCGACACGCGGGTCATCGTGCAGGCGGGAGCACGGTGGCTGGCCAGTGGGATGGGAGACGTGCTGCCCTTCGGAGCAGGCCTGCCTCTGGCGAGGCAGTTCGGGCGGCCCGGTGGAGCTGAATCGGGAACACTGGGGCTCAACGACGCTTTCCCGACGGTCGCGGCGGAGCGTATCGGCCACCTGACCTACGAGCTTGTGCTTAACCACGGCAAGCGCGCGTATGACGCGGCCGGCCTCGGCCTGCCGACCGATGAGGTCAACAAGGTGTGCGAGGCGATCTACTACTGCTCGGCGGTGGCCGGGCCGGCGTGCGGGCTCGTGGGAGGAGACCACAGCCTTCATCTGGCGAACCATCCGCGCTGCGACAGGGAGCTCATCCACGGTGAGTGGGTCGCGTTCGGGACGCTGGTGAACCTGATCCTCTTCGGCTCGTCGACGGAGGAGATCGACGAGTTGATCGACTTCAACCGCAGCGTGAACCTGCCGACGTCATTTGACGATTTCGGCCTGGCGGATATCACCTTCGAGGAGTTGACGGAGCACGCTGAAGGGCTGGTGGGTGCGGACGGCACGGCGTCGTTCGGCCTGAACCAGAGCTTCACGGCCGCAGAGATCGCCGGGGCGATGGTGGAGGTCGATCAGCTGGCTCGCAGTCGGGATGAGAGGGACTGATGGTGGGAGGGCGCGATAGGAGGACGTACATGGTATGGATCGTGGGAGCCATGCTGTTGACTAGCCCCGCCGGGGCGGAGGAACTGCCGCCGGGGATCACTCGGGCGACTGCGGCTGACGGGTCGCGTCAGCTTGTGGTCAATGGCGCCGCGCTGCGGGACGCGACGCCCGAGCCTGAGGTTCCGGCCCCGCCTGCCACGCAGGAGGAACGCCGACAAGGGTACGTGCTCTACCGGCGCGACGGGCCGGACCGCGTGTTCCGACACAGCGCTCCGCAAGACGGCGAACGCGTGGCGTCCCTGTCGACTGAGGTGAGTCTCGGCGAGCGGCGCCACATGAACTTCGCAATCTACGCGCTGCAGGACCTCGGCGATGTGCGCGTGTCTTGCGCGGCACTCACCGGGCCTGGGGGCGCGACGCTTGACGGCGATATGCTCCAGATCAGACCCGTCCGCCTGGGGTTGTGGCGGGACTACTGGCACCCCTGGTTCGCCGAATCACCACGGCTGATCGATGCCCCGGGGGCGCGCACGTCGGTGAGCGAGAGCGAGAGCCAGGGATACTGGGTCACCGTGCGCGTGCCCGAGGACGCCGCGCCGGGGGAGTACGCGGGGCAGATCCTGATTGAGCCGACACACGGGCGGCAGGCGACCCTCAGCCTGAGCGTGCGAGTGCTGCCCTTCCGGCTCGACCCAGGGCGCTGGTGGGGCGTGTATTACTACTCGGGCTTCAAGCTCCATACGCCGCGAGATTTCGCGGACATGAAGGCGCACGGGGTCAACTCCATGCTCATCTGTCCGCCGGGCTACGCGGACCCGGTGCTCGAGCGACACGGCGACACGGTGGTGGCGTCGTTCCCACTTGCGGACGCGGCGATGGCGGAGTTGAAGCGTCAAGGGTACCAGCGGCCTGTCGCGTACTTCCCGCGCCTGCTCAGCTCGCGGATATTGCGTCTGTTCGATCGTGTGGATGGCGACAAGATCCTCCCGGAGACGTACTATGGCCAGCTGGCGGTGCGGTACAAGGCCGAGGACTTCCCGGAGGACCTGAAGCCGGTGCTCAAGGACGTGTACCGGCAGATGGTCGATCACGCGCGGGAAGCCCAGTGGCCGGAGATCCTGTGGTACCTGGTCGATGAACCCTTGCAGGAGCTTGAGCGCGACTGGGCGGCCCTCGAGTATCCACTGTTCGAGGAGGCGTGTCCGGGGGAGCGGACCTTCTGCACGGCCTACTCGGACGAGGACGCGCGCGCAACCGGCGTGAGCCTGGACGTCCGCGCCGTCGACCTGTGGAAGGTGCGCCCGGGAATGGTGGAGCGGGCAGCGGCCGAGGGCACCGAGATGTGGGGCATCAGGTGGCTGTGTCAGCACGGCACATACGCCTTCCCGCGGCAGTATGCCGGACTGGCCCTCGACAAGCTCGGGCTCCAGGGCTTCACCGAGTGGACGTACTACGGAGCGCCGAAGTACTCACCGTACGCGCAACTGGCCAACAAGGAAGGCTGCCACTACGCCTACACGGACGAGGAAGGACGCCTGCTCAGCACGATCAGATGGGAAGCCGTCCAGGAGGGCATCGATGACGCCCGGTACGTGGCGACGCTGCAGCGCCTGGTCGAGGCCGCGGCAGACTCGAACGACGCGGACACGCGCAGGATCGCGACCCAGGCGCAACACGTGCTCACCGACGCGATAGAACGCGTTCCCGCCGCGCCGGACACGCTGAGTGAGGCACAACTCGACGAACTGCGGGCCGGGCTCGCCGCGCAGATTGTGCGCCTGATCCGGTGATCGTTCCGACGGCGCCCGGGGGCTTCCTGCGTCAGCCCTGGTCCTCGGGCGCAACGAAAACGGTTGTTGTCACGATACGCGCACCGGAAGTTCCTGGCATTGTTCCAGGAGCCGCACGCACGGG
>JALGSS010000043.1 GCA_029821745.1 Candidatus Zipacnadia bacterium | reverse complement strand
CGGGACCCGCGCACGGCCCCGGAGTGGGCGGATACTCTAAGTGGGGATGTCGGCGGCGGGTCCAGCGCCAACGCCCTCTACGGCCTGCGATTCGCGAGCCTGTTTCTGTCCGCCCAGGAGCACACGCCCCATGATGTGATGAGCGCGGTCTACCCGAAGCAGGTGCGGTCCCTGGACCGGATGCTGCAGGAGGGCGGCCTGGTGATGTCCAGCGGATCGAACTGGTTCCTGTGGGTGAGCAACCTGACTCCGGACCAGTTCGCGCACCTCCGGGCATGCACGGCTCTCGTCAACGCTCGCCGCGAGGCCTTGGGGCGGACCCGCTCCCTGAATCCTGTGGCTGTCCTGTTGAGCGAGACCTCGTGGGCCGACGGACTCGTGACCAAAGAGCGGGACTACTACGACTGGACAACGCCCCGGGACATCGCCTTCGCGCTGCAGGATGCGCACCTCGGCGTGGATGTGGTGAATGAGCAGACGCTCAGGGAGCGCATCGGGCACTATCGCGTGGTGTTCATCGCCGACCAGCGGGCCATTGCCCCGGAGACCATGGACACGGTGACGGACTTCGTCTCGCAGGGCGGAACGCTGGTCGTGACCGGGGCGGGGCTAATGCCCGGCGATGAGGAAACTGAGCAAGCAGCGGCTCTGCTGGGACTTCGGCGGACCGGCAAGTCAGCGAAGTTGCTGCAGCTTGCCTTGCCCGGAACACGCCTGCCCGTGCGCAGTGGGTGGGAGATCGAGACCACGAGCGCGCAGGTCCTGGCGCGATTCGCGGGAAGTGATGCGCCCGCTCTGACGGTGAACCACCTTGGCGCGGGACGCGTGGCCTATACGCCACTGCCACAGTTCGCGCACCCCGACGAGGACGGCCTGGTCTCCTGGATGCTGGGGAAACTGGACATTGCGCCGATGGTGGGAGTGACAGGGAAGGGGCGGGACGCCAACCTGCTCTTCTCGGTGCGCAGCCGGAGCGAGGACGTAGTGCTCCATGTCGCGGACATCACCACCTACGCGAAGGGCAAACGCGTCGAGCCCAACAGCACTCACGAGATTGACCCGGTCCGCGAGATCGACCTGGTGTCTCTCACGATGCCACTGCCGCAGGAGCCAAGTCAGATCAGCGTGCTTCCAGCCACGACGTCCGTGCGGTCGCGCTGGGAGGAGGGGATGCTGCACCTGGAGTTGGCGAAGCTCAAACTCCACGCGGCGGTCGTGCTGAAGATGGACCCGCCGGGGCGCCTCGGTCCCATGCCGAAGGGCACGCCGCAAGCCCCTGTTCGGCAGTATGAGACCGACCCCGTGATGCTGTCGGAGGACTTCGAGACGACGCCCGTCGGCAAGTTCCCGGTCAAGGCCATCTGGTCACCCATCGCGGACGCGAAGACAGCTATTGTGGTGACTGAATCGAGTGCTGCCGGAGGGAAGCGGAGCCTGGAGTTCGTGGATTCGCCCGACGCGAGACGCCCCTTCATCCCCTACCTGATCATGCAGCCGCGCCGCCTGGACCGGGGCAAGGCGAGGTTCTCCTGCGACGTGCGGCTCGAGCCCGGTGCAAGGGTCGACATCGAACTACGAGATGGCGGGCAGCCCTTCATCACCGGACCGTCCCTGCGTTTCGCGGAGGATGGGGACATGCTGCTGAACGGGAAGGAGCTCACGTCCTTCGAGATCGGCGAGTGGCTCGGGGTGGAGATCACCTTCAACCTCGGGGGCAATGCGCCGGTCTGCGACGTGGTCATCCGCAAGGCGGTGGGTGAGGAGCGGTTCGAGGGCGTTGCGTACCGCGATCCGAAGTTCACGGAATGCGCGTGGATCGGGATCATCAGCTACTCGCCGGACCCGGCGAAGTTCCAGGTGGACAACGTGAAGCTGGAGCGCCTGGAGAGGTGAGGAGGCTCTGGGCCGACGCGGGTGTGTAGGCAGTGCACTCTTCCCCCCAGAACACCAAAAGCGGCCCGGGTGGGCCGCCGACGGCGTGGGCTCCGGGTCGCTCCGCTCCCCTGCGCCCCACGCCGTCGCTGCACCCCCTACACTTGGTGGCTTACACAACTAACAGAACGCGACTCAAGCTGCAGGCCCGTGGTCGCGTTGTCTACGTCGAACACTCCATTCGCATTGTGTCTATGTAGGCACGTATGTCGAACATAAATCCCTCACCAGAGACGGAATAAGCAGGAGTTCCCTTACTCGAAGCGAATATGTAGTTTGGCGTTATACCAGCTACTACGCGGAGGTGTGGTGACAATGAGAAAGTCAGGCTTCACCCTGATCGAACTGTTGGTGGTGATCGCGATCATCGCCATCCTGGCGGCGATCCTGTTCCCGGTGTTCGCCCGAGCGCGAGAGAAGGCCCGTCAGACCAGTTGTCTGAGCAACGTTAAGCAGATATCCCTTGGCATCCTGATGTACTCCCAGGACTACGACGAGGCCTTCCCCGGGTTCTACTCCAAGCTCACGACTGCCGACTGGCCTCTGAAGCAGTGGGTTCATGACGTGATGCCTTACGTGAAGAATGAGCAGATATTCGTGTGTCCGAGCGGAGGCGAACAGAATACCTACGGCAACACGCCTCCAGCCGCGCCGCAGTTCCCGGTCAGCTACGCGGTCAGCAACTGGATCTGTGCCGGCGGCCGAGGCAACTATAACAACAAGATGGCACGCATCACGCACCCGGCAGAAACGATCGTGCTCTATGATGCCATCCGCGCGGGGCGGTGGTGTGCTTCACCCTTCGGGCATAATCCGACCAGATCCAGACAGGACGATTGCGAGGGGCGCCCCGCCGGAATCTGCAAGCTCGGGGGCGGCTCACTGGTGGCCGGGGGAGACTACTCGCGCCACAACGAGGGCGCCAACGTAGGCTTCTGCGACGGTCATGCCAAGTGGCTCAGGAACGGCACCTGGGAATGGTACCCGGAGAACTACGCTAAGTACTGGCAGAAGAGTCGCTAACGCGCTCGTAGTGTCTCGACGTGCACTCCGCGGAGCCGCCGAGGAGGCGTGATGCCCCCTCGGCGGCACTTCCGCGCTGGTGGCGGCGATGCGCACGCGCGCGGCCACAGTTCTGAGCCGGCCGGCCCGCATCATCAGGCGCTTGCCGTGCGCCCCCCAGAACACCGAAAGCGGCCCGGAAGGGCCGCTGATGAAAGAGTCTGCTATTGGTGCCGAGGGGGGGATTCGAACCCCCACGAGGGGTTGAGCCTCGCCGGATTTTGAGTCCGGTGCGTCTGCCAGTTCCGCCACCTCGGCAGTGAGACCGAAGTATAGAACCGCCGTCCCCCGATGTCAAGCTGCCCACTGTCTCCGCTTTCCCCGGTCTCTTGCGGATGTCCCCGATATTACTCTACAATAGTAATCCTGCAGGCTTCTACGCGGGCCGCCGCAGTGTGTGGCCAGGAATGGCCCGCGACGTTGGACTATGGAGACGCCTCAGTGCGGCCCGACGGTGAGGGACGTCGCGGCGCTCTGACGCGCTATCTTGCTGGTGCGGGTGACAACCATGGATCACAACATGAACGACGACGAACGCCGAGACGAGCCTCGGGAGCCTGAAGTGTCCTTCGGCAGTTCGCCGGGGCCCGATGCGGCCGCCCAGCCGCCACAGCCCTCCCCCGAGCAGCCCTCAACGGCTGCCGATGCACCAGCAGCCGGCCCCGGTGACGCTCCACAGACGCCGGAGTCCGCGGACGTGGGCGACGATGGCGTGCTGGATGTGGAAGTCACGGACGACGACGAGCCCGAACTCACCGGCCGGCCACAGGCTGCTGAGCAGCCGGCGTGGGCGCCGCCGAGCTATGCCTACGCGGGCCCGCCCCAGGGGCCACCTCCCGCAGGGCCCCAACAGTGGGCCTACGGGCCGCCCCCGGAGGCCCCCAGGCGTGGAATGAGTGGCTGCGTCCTCGCGATCCTCATTGCCCTCGGTGTGCTCGTGGTCGGTGGGATCATCGCCACGATGGTCACAGGGCTGATCTCCACTGCGGAGGCCCCCGGCGCCTTCGGTGGAGGTGGAGACCGCGTGGCCGTTATCTTCGTCAACGGCATCATCGCGGATGGCGGGGACGCGCCCTCACTTTTCGGCCCCGCATCTCTGGGCTCCCGCGCGATCATGTCCCAGTTGCGGCAGGCGGGCAAGGACAAATCGGTCAAGGCGGTCATGGTCCGGATCAATAGTCCCGGCGGAAGCGCAGCCGCATCCGCGGCAATCTACGAAGAGATCGCCCGGCTGCGCAAGGATCATGAGAAGCCCGTCATCGCGTCGATGGGTGACACGGCCGCTTCCGGCGGCTACTATGTCGCGTCTGCGGCGGACACGATCGTCGCGAATCGCGCAACTCTCACCGGCAGCATCGGTGTGATCATGCAGAGCATCAACTGGTCCGGCCTCGCCGAGAAGTATGGCGTAACCTCGAATACCATCGTTTCGGGCCCGTATAAGGACGGCATGAGCCCAATGCGAGCCATGCGCGAGGAGGAGCGCGTCCTGTACCAAGCCCTCGTCGATGACGTATACAACCAGTTCGTCGATGATGTGTCCAAGGGGCGCAAGAAGTTGACCCGAGCGAAGGTCAAGAAGCTCGCCGACGGGCGCGTGTTCACCGGCAAGCAGGCGAAGAAGCTCGGACTCGTGGACGAGATCGGCAACTACCATGACGCTCTGGCTATCGCCGCCAAGGCCGGTGGGATCAAGGGCGAGCCGAACGTCAAGACCTACGGTCGCAGCCGTGGGCTGTACGGCTTCCTGAGCGAAGGCCTGTCCGGCGCGAACAGCAACCCGCTGGCCCAGGCCGTACCCGTGCCGAAGCCGCTCGGGCCGGGAATCTGGATGATATGGGAAGGTAATCAGACCCTTGAGGCGAAGTAGTCAGTGGAGTTGAGAGAACGGGGCAGCAGCAGCACGATATCCCCGGGGCGATTCAGGCAATCTGGACGGTCGTGAATTGGCGTACAATCGGACCTCGCCCTGTTGCGGGCTCGGCCACATTCGTAGGCGGAGCAAAGCTCTTCGCCAACCCAGCCCGCACTATCGAACGATTCGACTAGCAGCGCCCGGCCGGCCATGAGAAACTATGCCACCCTGCCGGGCGCGGGGACAGTACAGTGGCTTCACGGAAGATTCTACTCATAGACGGAAACAGCTTAATCCACCGGGCCTACCACGCTGTCGCACCCCTGTCGACGTCGTCTGGACAGCCGACGAACGCGGCCTATGGGTTCACGAACATGCTGCTTCTTCTCCTGGAGCAGCAGCAGCCTGACGCCGTCATCGTGGCCTTCGATGCCCCCGGCCCTACTTTCCGTCACGAGTTGAGCGAAGACTACAAGGCCAACCGGCCTCCGATGGATGAGGACCTCGCCAGCCAGTTCGGCATCGTTCGCGAGCTGTCGAAGGCCCTGGGGCTGGCGAGCACCGAGCTCCCCGGGTGGGAAGCCGACGATATCATCGGCGCCCTGGCACTCCAGGCGAGTGAAGCAGGCGACGATGTGGCCATCGTCACCGGGGACCGGGACCTGTGCCAACTGGTGACATCCAACGTCCAGGTGCTCGCCACCGTGCGCGGCATGACCCAGATGAAAGCCTACGACGCCGAGGCCGTCCGTGAAGAGTTCGGCGTCGATCCGCCCGCCCTCGTGGACCTCAAGGGCCTCGCGGGCGACACCTCCGACAATATCCCCGGCATCCCGAAAGTCGGGCCGAAGACCGCCGCGAAGCTGTTGGAGCAGTTCGCCTCGATCGACGACCTCTACCAGGGCATCGACCAAGTCGAGAACGAGAAGCTGCGCGAGCGCCTCATCGAGCACGAAGAATCGGCGCGTCTGAGCCGCAGTCTCGCCCAGATTGCCCTCGACGCCCCCGTCGATGACGCCCTGCTGGAAGCTTCCTGGGGTGGTCCTGACACCACGGCCTTGCGCCGCCTGCTGGCAGAGCTTGAGTTCAACAGTCTCCTCGCGCGGGTACCCGCCGAGGTCGCCGAGATACCCTCCGACGACATCGCGCAGACCCCCGAGGCCATCGCCAATCTGTGCGAGAAAGCCTCCCAGGCAGACGCGGTGGGCGTGGCGCTTGCACAAGACGACGACCGCCCCACCGGAATCGCTCTCGCCCTCGGCCCCCAGGACACGGCATACATTGAGCTGCCCGACACTGCCGACGCGGGCGGGCTGTTCGCCGGAACAGGCGCCCATGAGCTCCCCGAGTGCGTGTGCGAGGTGCTGGCCGACGAGAGTGTTGCCAAGGTCGGGCATGACCTCAAGGGCATGGCGCGGGCTCTGCGCAGCGCCGATATCCGTCTCAGTGGCTTCGCGTTCGACACAGCGCTGGCGGCGTACCTGCACGCCCCACACCGGGGTAATCCTGATATCGACGCCCTCGAGGCTCAGCATCTGGGCACGGGACTTCCCAGCGCCGACGGCCCCGGGGATGAAGGTCTCCCGGGCCCGGCCGCGCGTGCAGTGGCCGAAGCAGTCGCAGGTCTCGCTCTGAGGGAGCCGCTGGTCGCCCAGCTTGAGGAGATCGGTGAGCGCGAGCTATTCGAGACCGTGGAGATGCCGATGGTCTCGATCCTCGGAGAGATGGAAACTGCGGGGATCGCCCTCGACATCACGCGCCTGGATGAGATCGGGGACAAGCTGCAGGGCCTGATGACCCAGGTCTCCCAGCAGGTCTACGAACTCGCGGGCCAGGAGTTCAACCTCGGCTCGCCCAAGCAGATCGGCGAGGTGTTGTTCGGCAAGCTGGGTCTCCCCAAGGGGCGCAAGACGAAGACGGGGTGGTCCACGGGTGCGGCGGTCCTTGAGGACTTGGCCGCCGAGCATCAGATCGCCGCTCGCCTGCTGGAGCACCGGGAGTACTCGAAGCTCAAGTCCACCTACGTGGATGGCCTGATACCTCTCGTCTCACCGGACGACGGCCGGATACACACCACTTTCGAGCAAACCGTGGTCGCGACAGGCCGTCTGTCCAGCCGCAACCCGAACCTGCAGAACATCCCCATTCGCTCCGAGTGGGGGCGCGAGATTCGCTCCTGTTTCGTCGCGCAGGGCGACGGACATGTACTGATGGCCGCCGACTACTCCCAGATCGAGCTGCGCATCCTGGCTCACATGTCTCAGGATGAGAGCTTGCTGGAGGCCTTCAAGCAAGGGCAGGACATCCACAAGACCACCGCCGCGGCGATCTTCGACGTGCCGGTGGGTGAAGTCCTGTCTGACATGCGGCGGGTGGCCAAGACCGTCAACTATGCCGTCGTCTACGGCATGGGCGCGACCGCTCTGGCCAAGCAGTTGGGTATCCCGCGCAAGGACGCGAAGCAGTTCATCGACAGTTACTTTGAGCGGCTCCCCGGGGTCAAGCAGTACATGGAGCAGATCGTCGAGCGAGCGAGGGAAGAGGGCTATGTCTCGACCCTGTTCGGGCGGCGACGGCCCATGCCCGACCTGACCTCGGGCGCGCCGCAAGCCAGGGCCTACGCGGAACGGGCGGCCGCCAACGCTCCGCTCCAGGGCACCGCGGCGGACATCATCAAGATCGCCATGGTCCGGCTGGCCGCCAGGCTGCCTTCGGTGGCGCCCAACTGCGAGATGCTGCTGCAGGTCCATGACGATCTGGTTTTCGAGCTACCCGAACGGGACGTGGACAAGGTTGCACCGTTGGTGCGGGAGGTGATGGAAGGCGCTGCGGAACTCGACGTGCCTCTTGCCGTTGAGCCGAAGGTCGGTCCGAACTGGCGCGACATGGTCTACCTGTGATGTCTTGCAGGCCTTGGCATCTCGCACTGGACGGGGCGATCTGTGAACTTCATCTGACGTAAACCGGCCTTTACCTGTCAGTTGAATCCAGCCTACTGGATAGGATTTGGATCAGACGAAGGGAGTTCTCGACAATGGGATTTGACACTGAGAAGGACGAACTTTTCCAGGACGCCGGCAGCAACGAGAACGGGGAGCTGTTCTCCGAAGACGCCCCAGAGCCGGCGGCCGAAGAGCCCGCCGCTGAGGAGCCTGCGCCCGTCGCCGAAGAGCCCGCCGCTGAGGAGCCTGCGCCCGTCGCCGAAGAGCCCGCGCCTGCCCCCGAGGCCGAAGCACCCGCGCCGGCCGCTGAGGAGGCCGAGACGGTGGTCGGTGATGTCGACGATGATGAGCAGCGTGATGATTCGTGGGCGGAGGGCATCGAGACGATGCCCAGCGTCGTCAGCAAGGGCGACATCATCAATGGACTCGTGGTCACCATTGACGCCGGAGGCGTGATTGTCAACGTGGGCGCCAAGTCCGAGGGCGTCATCCCCCGGGCCGAGTTCCCGTCCGACACTGACATGCCTGCCGTCGACGAACGTGTGGACGTCGCGGTGGTGCGCGTCGACGAGGAGAATGACGTCATTATCCTCTCCAAGCGTCGCGCAGACTACGAGCGCTGCTGGAACGAGCTGGAGGAGAAGGCGCAGCGCGGCGATGTCGTCGAGGCCATGGTGACCGAGCGCGTCAAGGGCGGCCTCCGCGTCGACGTCGGCGTGCCGGGCTTCGTTCCCGCGTCTCATGTGGCGACGCGCAACCTGCGCAATCTCGACAGCTTCGTCGGGCGCAGCTTGAGGCTGAAGGTTCTGGAGGCTGACCGCCGCCAGAAGAAAGTCATCCTCACTCACCGGCAACTGGTTGAGGAAGAGCGGGCAGAGCGCCGCGCCGAAACCCTCCAGCGACTGCACGAAGGTGCGCTTTGCGAGGGCAAGGTCCGCAATATCACTAACTACGGCGCCTTTGTCGACCTTGGTGGCATTGACGGTCTGCTGCACATCTCCGAGATATCGTGGACCCGCATCGGACACCCGTCCGAGGTCTTGTCTGTCGGGCAGAAGGTGCGCGTCGTGGTTCTGGAGATTGCCGACGACGGCAACCGCATCTCCCTGGGCATGCGCCAGATCCTGCCGGACCCGTGGAAGGAAGCCGCTGCAGCCCTCAGGCCCGGCTCGGTCGTGAAGTCGAAGATCACGCGGGTCGTTCGCACGGGTGCCTTCGCCCAGCTTCTCGAGGCCGGCATCGAGGGCTTCCTGCCAATCCGCGAGATGAGCGAGAAGCGGATCGGCGATCCCTCTGAGGTCGTCGAGAACGGCCAGGAAGTCGACCTGAAGATCCTCGAGATCCAGGTCCAGGCCCGCCGGATGACCCTGAGCATGGTCGCCGCCGAACAGGAGAAGGAGCGCGCTGAGTACCGCAAATTCATGGCCTCCCAGGAGACCGCCAAGACCACTCTGGGGGACCAGTTCGGCGATGTGCTGGCCAACATTCAGACGGCTGAGGATGCCGCAAGCAACGCGGGAGAAGATGCCGCAAGCGACGCGGGAGAAGACGCCGGCGACGCGGGAGAAGACGCCGCAAGCAACGAGGAGCCCGCGGGAGACACCGGCGAGTAGCCCTCACGCAGGGATAAGATGGCGCCGGGACCAAGCGGTTGTGTTGAGGAACTCTATTGGGTAGCTGCGGGGTAGCGAGACCGGTACCCGGTCTCTATGACCGGGGCCCCGCAGGGCCGTCTCATCGCGTTTGGGGCACCCGTGGGGCCCCGCCGATTGTACGACATCGGCACCCCACGGCTATCTGACCCTTTTTCAACAGAACCAAGCCCGCACCTGGCCCCAGCGTGTTTGTGCGCTGACGCCGGCGCGAATGTGTCTGGCTGCGCGACTGGTAACGGCGGTGTCGTCTTGACCCGGGTGCCCGGCAGACGCCGAATGCCGGGCACCCGTTTGTTGCCCTGGGCGCAGGACGATACTCGCCAACCCACCCGCAACTGGGGCTGCCATGTATGTCATCGGTCTGACCGGCCCCATGGGGTCCGGAAAATCGCACGTGCTCAGCATCCTTCGCGAGCTCGGCGCCGAATGTCTGAGGGCGGACGATGCTTCGCGGGAACTGCTGGCAAGCGATATGCGTTTACTATCGGAGATCAGGCGTGACCTGGGGGACGGCGTCTTCCGCAGCGACGGATCCTTGGATCGCAAACAGACCGCCAAGCTCATCTTCCGCAGCGCCGACGCGCGTCGACGCCTGGAAGCGATCGTTCATCCGTCCATGGTCGCGTGGCTCCGCGCAAAACTCGACGCAATACGGGCTCGCCAGGACCCTCCGAGGATCGTGATCGTCGAGGCGGCCATCCTCACCCACATGGGTGCGCGGCCCCTCGCGGACGCGGTCGTTCGTGTTCACGCTCCAGTTGAGGAGTGTCAGGCGCGGATCCAGCGCCGGGACGGCATCTCTCGACAGCAGGCTGTGGAGCGGCTGGCCGCTCACCAGGAACTCGGGCTGTTCGATGAGCCCGCCGACCACGTCCTGTCCACAGCCGGTGACCCGCGGGACACCGAACGCCGGACGAAGGCCCTGTGGAACACGCTTCTTGCCGAAGCCGACCAGCGGGGCTCCTGAAGCCTATCCGGCGACGGCAAAGACACGCTCAAGCGCCTCGGCGATCGTCGTTGCGCAGCCGCCGAGAAAGATGCACTGGTCTGCAAAGTGCCTGAACATGGAGGTATGGCAATGATTCAAGTGGAGGGACTCACCAAGTACTACGGTCCGGTCCCTGCCATCATGGATGTGTCTTTTCACATCAAGAAGGGCGAGATCGTCGCCTTCCTGGGACCGAACGGCGCCGGGAAGACGACAACAATGCGCATCCTGACCGGCTTCATGCCCGCCACTGTGGGCACGGCCGGCGTCGCCGGAATCGATGTGTATGAGAACTCCATCGAGGCCAGGCGCCATATCGGGTATATGCCCGAGACCACGCGGCTGTACACAGACATGCGCGTGAGGCAGTACCTGCACTTCTGTGGCAAGCTGCACGGGATGCGACGCGCCGAGCTGGCGGAGCGTGCGGACGAGGTCATGGAGACTTGCGGCCTCACCGAACGCCGCGACTCGATTGTCGGCACCCTCTCTCTCGGTTTCCGGCAGCGTGTCGGGTTGGCCCAGGCCCTGATCCACAACCCGGATGTGCTCATTCTCGATGAGCCCACCGTCGGCCTGGACCCCAACCAGATCATGGAGGTCCGCGAGCTGATCAAGGGCCTTGCCGGGCAGCACACCGTCCTGCTCTCGACCCACATCCTGCCCGAAGCGCAGATGACGTGCGAGCGGGTCATGATCATCAACCACGGCAAGATCATCGCCGAGGACACGCCCGAGAACCTGACCTCACAGATCCGCGAGTCCGAGACGATTCTCGTCCGGGTCAAGTCGGACGACCCGAGCGTCGCGCGAGGGTTCGAGAGCATCCCCGAAGTCAGCGGCGTGCGTAACGCCTCCGACCATCACGGGCAAGGCTTCTTCATCGACACCAAGCTCGGGACGGACGTCCGGGCTGAGATTGCCGAATTCGTGGTGAAGGAAGGCTGGGGACTGCTCGAGCTCAGGCCCGTCGAGATGAGCCTCGAAGACGTCTTCCTGCAGTTGACCACCGAAGAGAAGGGAGTGGCTTAAGCAGTGCGCAACGTCTTAACGATTGCACAGCGTGAGCTCATCGCTTACTTCACGTCGCCCATGGCCTATGTGGTGACCGTGTTCTTCCTGTTCTTCACCGGCCTGATCTTCACGTTCTCGATCTACATGACGGGAGCGCGCGCCGAGATGGGTGGCCTCCTCGGCAGCATGGTCTTCCTCACACTCATGGTGTCGCCGTTCATCACCATGTCGCTGCTCGCCCAGGAGCGCTCCACCGGTACGCTGGAGTTGCTTCTCACCAAGCCGATCCGGGATATCGAGGTGGTGCTGGGTAAGTACCTCGGCGCCTTCTCCTTCTACATCTTCATGCTCGTGCTGACCCTCCCGTACCCAATGATTCTGTCTAAGTATGGCGACTTTGATTGGGGCCCCGCGTGGGTCGGCTATCTCGGGCTTCTTCTGGCGTCTGCAGCCTTCCTCGCGATCGGCGTCTTCGCCAGTAGCCTGACGCGATCCCAGATGGCCTCCGCGGGCATCTGTCTCGGTGCCTTCCTGTTCATCTGGCTGATCGGCTGGGTGTCCTATGTTGCCGGTGGAGGAGAAGGGTCTTTGTTGGCCGATGTCTCGAAGAACATCTCTGTATTCGAGGCTTTCGGTGACTTCGAGAAGGGGTTGCTCGTCTCGAAGAATGTCGTCTACTTCCTGAGCCTTACGTTCGTATCGCTGTTCCTGGCCGTCCGTGTTGTCGAGATGCGCCGCCAGGTGTAGGACAGGCCGTTCAGGTGACATCTCCGCGGCGGCCGCCGCAGATGAACGCTTCTCAACACTGGGTAGGTGAGTGTTTGAATGCCGGACGACAAAGCAACTAAGCCCGACAAGCCGGAGCGCGTCATGGGTGAGGACCCGCGACTGCGCCGACCCGAGCAACTCCCGATCGCGGTGCTGCTATCCATGATCGCGGGGCTCTTGGGCGGTCTGTCACTCATCGTTGGACTGCTGTGGTGGCTCGTGACGAAGACTTTCGGCCTAGGCCCCAAGGCTTTCGTCATTGTCGGCGCGGTATGTATCATCTACTACCTCGTCGTCAACGCGAGCAACATCTTCGGCTCCTTCCGCCAGCGCCGACTCGTCACGGGCGCGAACACCATCGTGTTCGCGATCATGATATTCGGGGTCATCGTGCTGCTCAACGTCATGGCGGTGCGCCACCCGTTCTTCCGCTATGATTCGACGGAGTCCAAGCGATTCTCTCTGTCGGACCAGACGCTGCAGATTATCAAGGGCCTCAACGAGGACATCAAACTCGTGGCCTTCATGACCCCCGAGTACCTGCGGTACGCCGAGATCCGCTCGAGGCTGGACGATTACTCGGCTGTCTCCCCGCGGGTGAAGGTCGAGTTCTACGACCCGAAGATCCGCAAGGACAAGGTCGACGAGTACAACGTCACGATGCCCAACTGCATCATCGTCTCAGCCGGGGACAAGAAGGAGACGGTGACGGGCGGCGAGGAGGAGCGCATCACCAGCGCCATCCTGGCCATCACTACGGGTGAGAAGACGAAGATCTACTTCCTGGCCGGGCACGGGGAACTCGATCCCGACGGCTACGAGGCAGAGAGCGCCGGCATGATCAAGGACGCACTCGAGAGCCAGCAGTACGCCGTCGAGACCCTGACGATTATGAACCAGGACACGCCCGCGGTTCCGTCGGATGCGGCGGCCGTGGTCATCGCCGGCGCCCAGCACCCGGTGCCCGAGGCCGAGATGAAGGCGCTGGAGAAGTACGCCGACCAGGGGGGCAAGCTGTTTATCGCCCTCGCGCCGAACCCCACGGCGCCCGACTTCGAGAGCATACTGAAGCCGCGAGGCGTCAGTCCCCTCAAGGGCAAGCTGATCGATCCTGACGCTAACCACCACTGGCAGGCGCCGACCATCCCGGCGGTTCTTGCACCGGAGCAGCACCAGATCACCGAGAAGCTCGAGCTGCTGGTGCTCCCGACGGCGCGCGCTCTGGAGATCGAGGAGGGCCCGGAGCCCCCGCCGAGCTACCCGGGCACACCGCCGCCGCCGACTCAGAAAGCCGCGCCGCTGCTCAAGACCAGCGCAGAAGCCTGGCTTGATGAGATCGGCGAGGACGGCAAGGGTAATGGAATCAAGGACGGCAGCGAGACGACAGGGCCGCTGGCTCTCGCCGCCGCCATTGACGAAAGCAAGAAGGATCCAGCCGCGACGCCGCCCGGCATGCCGCCGCCGGAGGATGACGAGGACGCTCCAGGTACCCGCATCGTTGTCGTGGCCGGCAGCCAGTTCATGACACGTGGCATCATCGACGCCGGCGTCTGGGCCAACGGTTACTTCGTACTGAACTCCATCAACTGGCTCGTCAGCAATGAGAAGCTGATCTCCATCCCGCCGAAGGAAGTCGACACCCCGTACCTCGCCATGACAGGCGCGCAGAAAGCCATCGCCGCGGTGTTGACGCTCTTCATCGTGCCGGGACTTGTGATCCTGGCCGGCGGCTTCGTATGGTGGCGGCGAAGGAGGTAGATGCGATGAGGAAATTCACGGGAACGATCATTGCTCTCCTTGTCTTCGTTGGTCTGCTCATCTGGGTCATCACCCAGGAGCGCGGGCGTGTCCCCGAGGAGGGCGAAGTCCTCGCCAAGCAGATACACAAGGGCGGCGAGATCGTCGGCATCGAGAGCATCAAGTACGATCTCGCCACAGTGCTGGAGCAACGCGAGAAAGACGAGGCCGAGGCGGACGCGACGGCGGAAGATGGCGCGGAGTCTGACGCCACGGAGGACGCTGCGTCCGACGAGAGGCCCGACGACGAGGGCAAAGATGGGAAGAAAGAACCGGTCGACCCCAGGAAGCGCATCGAGGATCGCCGGTTCGCCATGGAGCTGCGCGACGACGAGTGGTGGTTCACCAAACCCTTCAAGGGCCTCGTTGACCCTGACACGGCCGACAAGCTCGTGAAGGCCATCGAGCGTCTCAAGCCCGACGTCCGCGAGGACGAAGACCCGAAGCAAGAGCAGTTCGGCATCGACAATCCGTCGCTCAAGGTGATCGTCCGCCTGAAGAAGGGCCGCGAGTTCACGATCACCCTTGGCGACAATACGCCCGTCGGGGCTCAGATCTACGGCGCAATCGACGGGCTGGAAGGCCTGTATCTGATCCCCTCCATGTTCAAGACGGACATGGAGCAAGAGCCCGAGAAAGCCCGCGACAAGAAGCTCGCCCGCTTCGAGAAGGAAGACGTCAAACGAACGACCCTCACGAACGCGGCCGGCACCATCGTCGCGGAGAAGACTGAGAAGGGCGACAAGGTCCAGTGGAACATCACCAGCCCTGAGAAGTACAAGGCTGATGAGTGGCAGGTCTCATCGACCTTCGGCAAGGTCGTCGAGGTCGAGGCGAAGGAGTTCGCGGCCGATCCGTCCGATCTCAAGAGCTACGGCCTGGACAAGCCGCGAGCGCGCTGCAAGGTCGAGCTGAAGGACGGGAAGACCGTCGAGGTGATCGTGGGCAAACAGATCACCAAGAAGGTCAAGGAGTTCGACTACAGCGAGAACGAGGTGGAGAAGGACATGGTCTACGCCATGCGCGTGGGCCGGCCCGAGGTCTTGCTGGTTGAGACCACCTTGTTCGACGACCTGAATAAGGACCTCATGGCCCTGCGAGACAAGCGCATCCTGGACTTGGACCTCATGGCCCTGCGAGACAAGCGCATCCTGGACTTCGATCGCGAGCGCGTCGCATCCGTGCAGGTCACCCGCAAGAAGGGCTTCGGCTTCGCCGTCAACCGCGCGGGGGACGGTTGGGTGATCCAGAAGCCCGAGACGGGCCCCGCATCGAAAACCAAGGTCGATGACATCCTGTGGGACCTGAACGACCTCGAGGCCGAGGAGTACCTGGGCACGGACGTCGATCTGAAGGCGAAGGGCCTTGCGGTTCCGCAAGTCACGATCACGCTGAAGCTGACCGGCAAGGAGACGCTGAAGATCAAGATCGGCGACAAGGTGGAGGACAAGGGCGCCGCCTCCTATTACTGCCAGGTCGAGGGAGACAAGCAGGTTTACCGTGTGCGCGAAATGGTGATGCTTGACCTGCCTGAGAAGATCGAGGACCTGAAGCCGTCAGCCACCGGTACCGATCCGTCGGCTGACGACCCTCTGTCCGGCATTGATTCCGACGGGCCTGCCGACACGGAGTCCGAGGAGGATAGTCCCTAGTTCCGCCAGACGGACAGCAGCCAGTCACCATCGGGGCGCCGGTTCACAGCCGGCGCCCTTTCTGCACCCGGGCTACGAGCCCAAGTCAATACAGCATGCGGGGAATCAGACAAGCCGGCGGTTGATGAGGGAAGTCGCGAAGTGAGCAAGGGCCGCCGCAAGCACGAAGGCGGCGAGGAACCGGCCCACAGGCGGGCGGCTCGTGCACGCTGCCTTCTGGAACGCGACCCCATGGGCGTAGATGGCGGCGATGATCGCGGCGAGACACAGCCCGAGCATGATCCACGCGCCGGCGCCCCATGCCGACAGGTCCAGAGGCGGCGCCTGGTCGGGCCTGATCTCCACTGCGCTCAGGGATCCCCCGAGCGCCCAGTGCGACGCGAAGACGACGACGGGGACCACCGAGATACGAGCGATTCCGGAGTACCACAACGCGGCGGCCCAGCGCGGGAGGCAGTCTGAGGCGGGAGTCTGAGGATCGGGGGAGCACCTGCCGGGCAGGAGCGCCCCGAAGGTCAATGCGAGGGCGGCCCACGGGATGAGCGCGTCCACGAGGGCCATCGGGGTGGCGTACGGAACCAGGGAAGTGTGGGCGCCGACCAGCCACGCTACGCGCACCCGCGCGGCCACGCACAGCCCGATGATCAGGCACTGGACAGCAACTGCGGCTGCCGCTGTGCGCAACCAGGAATCGTTACGCTTCCCCGAGTTTGTGGCCTCACTGCGCTCGGTCAATTGCGTCCCCCACGGGGCGGCCCCGGTCCGTGACCTACGCCCCGCTCACGGGCAGCCGAATCGTGATCTTCGTGCCCGCTCCTGGTCGGCTGTCCACCTCAAGCCTGCCCTTGTGCTCATCCTCAACGATCCGCCGGCACGAGAACAAACCCAGTCCTGTCCCAGTCGATTTCGTCGTGAAGAACGGCTCGAAGAGGTGCTGCTGGACGTCCTCAGGAATGCCCGGTCCCATATCGCGGACCTGCAGAAGCACATCGCTCTCTTCGACTTCCGTCACGATCGCGATACTCTTCTCCGCCGAGTCCTCGAGGGCATCGGCTGCGTTCAGGACGAGGTTGAGCAGCGCCCGTTCCATCTGGGCGCCATCAGCCAGGACTGGGGGCAGCTCGTCGGCGAGTTCGAGAGTCAGCTCAATCCGCCGGTGCGACAGCTCCGTCCGCACGAGGCTCAAGGTGTTCTCCACGGTTTGGTTGAGGTCTGTCGGCTCGAGATCAAGCTCCGTGGATCGCGAGAAAGCCAGCAAGCGCTGAACAAGCGTGAGGAGCCGTTCCGTCTGGCGCTGCAGGATCGGTCCGGCGCGGTCATCCATCGTGCGGCCCGACAGCAACATGTCGATCAATGGCTTCAGCGGCGAGACGATGTTCGCCATGTCGTGGGCGATACTCGCCGCGAGCACCCCGACCGTGGTCACCTTCTGCTGCCGGATGAGCTGCTCCTGGGCGGCCTGCAGATCCTCGTAGGCTGTGCGAAGGTCCGTGTACAGGCGTGCGTTCTCGAACGCGATCGCCGTCTGCAAGGCAATCCCGGTGACCAGATGGACATCGCTTTCCGTGAAAACGTGAGTCCGCGACGACGTGTCGAGGTACACGACCCCGATCGGGTCTCCGTGGGCGAACAGGGGCGCGCAGATCGCGGACCGGATCCGCAGCTCGTGTACGCTCTCAGCGTCCAGGAAGCGCGCGTCCGCGGTCGCGTCGCTGGTCAGGATCGTGAGGCGCTGCTCGATTGCCTGGGCGACCATGTGGCGACTGATCCGCAGCTTACCCGAGCTCTGCTCGTCGCCCGCCAACTCCGGACCACGTCGTCTGACCACCTTCGGGACGACCTCGCCGCTTTCCTTGTCGATGAGCAGCAGCGAGGCCTGCTCCGCCGGCACGGCGTTCATGATGCGGTCGACGGCCACTCGCAGCAACTGGCGGACTTCCAGGATCGATCCAAGCGCTTGCCCGAAGTCCAGCAGGATGGCAAGCCTTTCCTGGACGCCTCGCGCATCGGCCTGGTCGGCCTGCGGCTTCTCGGCATCCAGCGCGAAGACGATGTTCGAGGCCGTCTTCGGCTGCCCCTCCACAGGGGGCTCGGAGCTCTCTTCGCCGACCAGCACGACCTGGGAGACTGCCTGCGTGTCCGTGGCCGAGTCATCCAGCGAGAGCACCTCCAGCCACGTGCCGCCGATGCGGAAGGTGTCTCCAGGGCCGATCGGCGTCGGCGCATAGATACGTCGTTGGCGTAGGAAGGTGCCATTGGCGCTAGCCTGATCCTCAAGCAGGAGTTGGTCGGCCCGGCGGACAATTCGGGCGTGCTGCCGCGAGAGCTTCATATCAGTGGGAAGGCACACATCGTTGTCCGATCTGCGCCCGAGGCTGACCTCATCCTTGTTGAGCGGGAACTCCAAGCCGGCCATGTCCCCGGTCAGGACCACCAGTCTCAACATCGGTAGATCCACCAGCCTTGGGTTGATGTCAGAGCGTTACTGAGTGCCCGCCGATGGCCCCAATGGCACGAGACCAATTGGCACGCCACCACTCTCCCTACGTGCCAGGCTATTCCGCAGCCCGCCCCGAATCTCCTTCGGTGAAAGCAGCGCCGCCGGCGAGCGTGGCCGTCTATCGCGGGCCTGTTGCGGCGAAGTAGTCGACGATCCCCTGCAGAATCCCTCCGGCCGTTCTCGTCGCGAACGCGTCGCTGCGCAGCAAGGCCTCATCCCGCGGGTGGCTCATGTAGGCGCACTCCACCAGCACGCGGGGCGTGTCTGTCTCGCGCAGCACCAGGAACGGGCGCCACGCGACATACCGGTGCTGAGTCTGGAGCGCCGCACACACGGAGCGCTGGATGAAGGACGCGGGACGCTGAGCCATCGGCGCCCAGTAATAGGTCTCCGTGCCGCGAGCCGATGACGGATCCCCGCTACCCACACTATTGTTGTGCACGCTGATGAACAGGTCCGCCCAGGTCTGCTTCGTAGCCAGAACGCGGGTCAGCAGCTCCGTGTGTTGCGACGCGTTAGGGGAAGCGAGGGACGCGTCGGTCTCGCGTGTCATGACCACCGTGGCCCCGTACGAGAGCAGCAGGCGGCGCAGTTCCAGACAGATGCGCAGGTTGACGTCCTTCTCCATCAGCCCGCTGGACCCGACCGCTCCCTTGTCCGGGCCGCCGTGTCCGGGATCCAGCGCGATCACCTTGCCCCGCAGAGACGCCGACCGATAGGGACGGCGGATGTCGAGGACGAGGCGGCTCCCCGCTTCGAAGCGCACCTCATACCCGGTTTGCTGGATGACGTCGAGGTCGACGGTGATCTCGCACCAGTCGCTCAGGATCTGCTCCGTCACAATCGACGTGACAAAGGGCTCACTGGACTTGCGCCGGACGCTGTACTGAGCCAGCCTTGCGCCGAACAGGTCAAGGCACAACTGATTCGGTCTTAGCCGCTGGCGAACGCGGTACGGTGTCCTACGGCTCAGTTGTACCGCCAAGCGCACGCCGCGCTCGTGGCTCTCGAGGGCGATGCTCGTGACATCGGCCACAGGGCGCCGGTCGGCGGCGGCGCCTGAAGTCACGTGGTTCTGATGCACCCACCCGGTGAGGGCCTGGTGGAGTCTAACCTTGTACCACTCGCCGGACTTGTCCTCGGCCCACAGGGGAACGCCCTTGTCCAGAACCGTGACACGGTGGTGGTCCACGGTGGGGCCTGTGCGTACATCCGCGTAGGTGGTGGAAGTCTGCAGAAGTCTGGCCGAGAGCGCGGGGGGTGCCGATGCAAGCAGACCCATGCCGGCCCACAGGCCGACCATGAGTGTCGTGAGCAAACGTCCGTCAGTGCCTTGCGCAACCTGTGTCATGCGTTGACGATGGCTGGAAGTCCGGGTATGATTTCGAGTACATAGGGGTACTACAATAGGTAAGCCACAGTCAATTCCGGAATCCTTCGCCGTAGACAGGAGGATTATAGCATGCTGAGAATCAGGCGTCGAGGACGCGCGGGCATGTCGATGATCGAGGTGTCGGTCGTTACCGGCATCCTGGCCACGCTGGCCGGTCAGTCGGGAAGCGCGTTCATGCAGGCGAAGAATAAGGCCGCCGGCACGCAGTGTCAGAATAATCTCAAACAGATCTACATGGCGATCCAGATGTGGGCGGATGACAACGACGGGGCACTGCCCAGAGCCTGGTTCTTCCCGTGGAAGGGAACCCAGGACGACAACGGCGTCTTCCACCTCGACCCCAATGACGCCTACAACATCGTGAACATCATCGCCGGGCGCAATAGCTCCATCAGGAAGCTCTTCATCTGCCCCGGCGCGCCCGAGCCGTGGCAACGACTCGGCGTGACTTACGTCTACAACGACACGCTGTCGGGCAAGATGCTCGACGCCGTGCCCAACGCGTCGCTGACATGGCTCTTGATGGACGTCAACGTCGTGAATCAGCAGAAATTCCCGGCGCCGCACCTCGGCGGCCACAATGTGCTGTTCTGCGACGGGCGCGTCAAGTGGGTCCCGCAGTCCCAGGTGCCACAGGTATTCCGGGCCGGGCTCCAGGGGCAGATGCAGCAGTAGCCGACGACACTAACCGGGGCGGGTTACTTCTCATCCTGGATGGGTTCGGCCACGAGGCCCTGGTTCGTCTGCCGAATGCGGTACTTGCGCTCTTCTTTGTTGCGCCGGATGGTCAACACATCTCTGTCGGGCTTGAGTTCGATCTCGGGGGGTCGCCGCGTCTCCAGATCCATTCTGTACGCGACGGGATCGGGAGGGAAGCTCAGTCTGAGGGCCGCCCAGACAGCGCCCGCGAAGATCAGCGCGCTGAGGCCATAGGCGATGAGTTGCCGCTTGCTGAACCTCATGGTCGTCTCCTGGCCGTCGATCGACCATCGAGGACTGTATCATTGCCATGATCGTGCGTCAAGGCGACTGCCCCAGGTGGTTGCGCACACCTCTCCACCTGCCCCGTGCCCTCGCTGCCATCTCATCTCCGTGCCGGTTCCCGCCCAGCATGAATATTTCGTTGGTTGGCGTCCGTCGCTGATTAGTGTAGAATAACTTAGTGTAGCCTCAATTTTGTATAAGCGAATGGTCAGGCAGAGGGCCCACATGACGTGCCACGAGATCGTCACCCGGGCCATCGAGTTCGCGGCCCCCGAGCGGATCCCGATCCGCTTCGGAACACTGGGAGTCGACGACACCTTCGGGATCGGCCTGCAGGCGGGCTGCGGCTGGCAGCCCAGCCGGCCCAACGAGGACGAATGGGGAGTCGTCTGGACACCGGCGCCCGAGGGCATCGTCAACATGGGGCAACCCCATGGACACAATCTCACTTCCTGGGATCTGCTGGATGAGTTGCCGTGGCCGGACGCCCACGACCCACACCGCTACGAGACAGTCGAGGATCAGTTGGCCAATGCGGGCGACAGGTACGTGGTGGTCGGGTGTGGCTTCACCTTCTGGGAGCGCATGCACTATCTACGCGGGATGTCCGAACTGTGCGTCGACCTGTACGAGGCGCCCGACAAGGTGCATGAACTAGCCGAGAGGGTGATCGCGTTCCCGATCGGGATCGCCCAGGAGATCGGCAGGCGTTTCAGGGGTCGGGTACACGGATTCTGCATGACTGACGACTGGGGAACGCAGCTTTCTGCCTTCACCAGCATTCCCATGTTCCGCGAGTTTTTCAAGCCCTACTACCGTCGGCTGTTCGATGCGATCCACGACGCGGGCATGCACGCATGGATGCACTCCTGCGGGCACGTGAACGACATCATCGAAGAGTGGATCGACTGCGAGCTGGACGTGGTGAACCTGCAGCAGCCGCGGAACCTCGGCATCGAGGAAATCGGGCGGCGTTACCGGGGCAGGATATGCTTCGAGAGCCTGTGCGACATCCAGATGACGCTGCCCCACCGCGCCCCCGACGAGATACGTGCCGAGGCCAGGCTCCTGCTGGAGCACTGGGGTACGCGCCAGGGCGGATTCATCCTCAGTGACTACGGGGACGGAGCAGCTATCGGCGTCCCCATCGAGAAAAAGCGGATCATGTTCGAGGCCTTCACAGAAATCGCTGCACCGGGGATGGCAGCAACGCTCTGAGGTATGTGCGCACCGGGCTTCCGCTGGGAGGGGAGTAGCGTGGGCAGCAACGTTCCGCAAGAGGGGCAGGCGCTTAGGCAGTATGTCCTCGTGAACAAGATTCTCGAGGACTTCATGGGACAGTGGTGGAAAGCTCAGCACAAGACCGTCGACCGACGGGTGCTCATTCGTGTCCTGTCACCCGGAGAGATGACCACCGACGCCCATGTACGCCTGGGCGGCGTTTCCCACCTGCGTCACCCGAACCTCGTGGACGTGCTTGACGCCCACGTGGAATTGGGATGGCCCCATCTCGTGTACGAGGAACTTCACGGCACACGCCTGGACGCTCTGCTCAAAGACGGACCGGTCCCATGGGCGAATGCCGCGGAAATCGTGGCGCAGTTGCTCGAGTGCCTGGGCTACGTGCACGAGCACGGACTCGCCTACGGGAAGCTCTTCCATCACTGCGTACTGGTATCCGGCCAGACCGTGCTCCTCGCCGACCTGGGCGTCCAGTTGGTCGTGCAGCCCCAGTTCCTCGCCTCTGTGCCGGATGCGCCACTGGTCTATGACAAGGACTGCGGTCCGACTCCGCGCGGCGACCTTGCCGCAATCGGGGGCCTATTGTGGGAAATCGTCACCGGCAGACAGGCTACCGGCGACATTCCCCCAGCGAGTTCCATCGTCCCCAACGTACCCCAGGCTGTCGATGAATTCATCACCCGCTGTCGGTCGATCGACGAGGACACCTGGTTCGCGAATGCCCGCGACGCCGTGGCGGCCATCGTCGCCGTCATGGAGAATGAACTGCCGGATTCCGAGTCGCGGGAGGCCGTTCTGGAGGTGCCGTCCGATTCCGTGAAGGAGATCGAGGACAGCGCGGCGTCCCACGTCTCAGAGACCGGCGCCGAAGCCCGGTCGATGACCATGCCGGAGCGAGTGCAGGCGCTGGAGGCTCAGCGCCGCGACGCCCGCGACTCTGAGCAACTCGACGCCGAGATTAAGGCCCTGAAGGTCAGCATCGGGCGTGCAGAACTGCAGAAGGCATCCGGGATCAGCGGCACGGGCATCTTCACGCAGACCGGCGCCAAGAGCGTCACGAATTGGGTCATCTGTGCGGTGGGGTCCCTGACCGTATTCACAGGGCTCTGGTGGATCGCTCAGAGCGTCCTCGCGCGCACATGGCTCGAACCGCACATACGTCACACGCTGAGCATCGTGGCACCCGCGGCCTTTGTGGGGGTGGGCCTGTGGATCGCCGTCGCCCTTGGGATGACTCGCACACGTGTCGGGTGCTTCTCCATCATCTCCGACGGTGAGATACTGTGCCACGACCGCAAGAGTCTGGGGATCCTCGAGCGCATCACGCCGGCACAGATCCGCGCCCTCGCTGTCACGCACACATCGGAGGACGCGGACGAGGATGCCCCAGTCGTGAAGGTCGAGACCTGGGGTGGAATCACCTACACCATCGAGTTCCTCCCGGCAAGTTCGGACGCGAAACCGTACATAGCGGACTAGCCTCTGCTCCAGGCCCACGTTCCAGGCCGCGTTGCCTATGCCGGGCGGGCTGTGAACCCGTGGGCGGACCTCAGGCTCTCCAGTTCGCGGATGGGATCGTGCATGGCTACGCTCCGTGTTGGGTTGATCGGCTGCGGGATCATGGGAGAGCACTACGCGCGGGTCATCTCCGCTAGCGGCGCCGCCCATATCGCGGCCCTGTGCGACAGGGATGCGGATCGGCTCACGGAGTTCGGCCGGCGGTGGGACGTCGCGCGAGTGCATGGCGGCCACCGTCGTCGCCACGCCGGACTTCGCGCATCGCCAACCCGTCTGCGACTGCCTCCACGCCGGCCTCCCTGTCTTGTGTGAGAAGCCCCTGGCGACGACAATCAGCGATGCCGACGCCATCGTGGATGCGGTGCACGGAAGCCGCGGGCTCATGGTCAACTTCGGCAACCGCCACCGCCTCAACACATTGCGAGTGCGGGAGTTGATCCAGTCCGGTCAACTCGGGCGCGTTGAGCACGTCTATATCCGACTCAACGAGCGCTTCTGCAAGACGAAGACCATCGCCTGGCTCGACCGCACATCCCCCATCTGGTTTCTGCTCTCCCACTGCGTCGATCTCGTAAGCTGGCTCCTGGATGACCGCTTCGAGAGCGTGTACGCCCGGGCTACGTACGGTTTGGTCGAGCGTCTTGCGCCGGGCGTGCCCGATGTCTGCAGCGCCCTGTGTGACACACAGCGGGGCGTCTGTGTGAACCTCGAGAGCTCGTGGATCATGCCGGACGCCTACTTCGGCAACATCGACTTCGCGCTCCAGGTCATCGGCGAGGAGGGCACGGTGCAAGCGGACCTGTTCCCCCACGATCTGCAGGTCCACCGGCACGCGAACGCGATGGCTGAGGACTACTCGATGGGCGTGGTCGGCCCTGATGGCGGCCCTCTCGGC
>JALGSS010000704.1 GCA_029821745.1 Candidatus Zipacnadia bacterium | reverse complement strand
GGGTTCGATGAGCCCTCGGGGCTGTATCTGATGGAGACGATCTCCAATGCCGGCGGCTACGGGTTCAACCCGGCTTTCGATACCCCGAACCGCAGACAGGCCGCCCGCGTCACGATGCGATCCGATGACACCCCGCGGCACCTGGTGGTCAAGTGCGCCTCGGGCAGCGGAATCCTCCCCTCGACGGTCCTCACCGACGAGTACGGGTTCATGCTGCCCACGCCGGTGCTCTCGTGCAAGAACTTCGCGGGGGAGCTCGAAGAGCCCGACGACTCCAGCTACGGGGACGCCTACTTCCCTGTGGACCTCGCCGCTGATGAGCGGCGGTCTTTCCAGGTGGTGCACCTGTTCCAAAGCTGGGGCGACCACATGCTCAAGCAGATCAGCTCTATCCGCTTCTTCAACATCTACTGGCACCTGTCGACGGGGGTCTCCGAGACCACCTGTTTCACGATCCCGTGGATGCTGCTCAATGGCGAGTACGTGCGCATCCCCGACTACCGCTCATACAGCGGACCGTTCTGGTCCGGGCAACCCCAGCACCACTGCGTAAGCTGGCCGGGACTCCTGCAGTACCGCTCCGGCGGCGAACGCGTCAAGCTGCTGTACGACCGCACAGTCTTCGAATCGATCACGCCCAATCTGGCGCGGTGGACAATGCACTTCACATCCTCGGACGGCGCGGCTCGTGTCGCGATGACCGGGATGGAAATCCCCCAGGATGACGAGATGCGCACCTTCCTGCATGTCCGCTACGACTGGGACGCGCCGGTGAAGATCGATGGCGATGCTCGCCGCAACTTCCGCTGGCTGAACGTCAATGACAAGGACGTGCCCGCGCTGATCCTGTGGGCTGACGAGGCAGGCGAGACTCAGATGAAGCCTGTCGAGCCCAAGGACCCGGACGTGCTGGTCGCAGAGCCGATCTGCCCCGATTTCGGGTTCATCGGCACCCACGGTCAGCCGGCCTCAGCGGGAGCGAACCAATACGCGTCCTTCGTGCTCCTGCGGTCCTTCAATGCGCGTCTCGGCGGCCAGGCGATGGAGACGCCCGTGGCGTCAGCGGCGTCGAAGGCATCCATCAGCAACTACTGGCTCACCGTTCCGGCGGAGGAGCTTGAACTCCAGCCGGGTGATTTCGTCGAGGCGGACCTCATGCTCATGCCCCACGCGGAGGGTGTCATTCCCGAGCTCAAGCCTGAGCGCGAGCGGGTCCGGTTCGCTGTCGACGGACCCCGTGTGGACGAGGTCCAGATTGGCCGGAAAATCGCCGACTTCCCGGCGACCATCGAGGCCGCGAACGAGGTGGCGAAGTTCACCATCAGCGGCGGCAACAGCGCCCTGCCGGTCATTGTGAAGGGCTTCCGACACTGGAGCGTGCCCCTGCTGTGGCAGGGCTCCCTGTGGATGGATCAGCAGGCCAACGGGGGCGACGGGTACCAGGTCAATGCGGATCCCGACGGCGGCTACAGGTTCACCTTCGTGGTCCCGCTGCGCCACGGGATGCACCCCGACCTGACGGTCACCCGTGCCGACTGCACCACGGGCATCTCGCGCATCAGCGACGTCAACGGTTACCCCAGACTCGAGTCCGCCGGCGAGGGGACCTTCAGCCTCAAGGCCCCGCTACCCTT
Source organism: Candidatus Zipacnadia bacterium (assembly GCA_029821745.1). Classification (GTDB taxonomy): domain Bacteria; phylum Armatimonadota; class Zipacnadia; order Zipacnadales; family JABUFB01; genus JALGSS01. The sequence continues at coordinate 1,447 of JALGSS010000704.1, read as the reverse complement.
CGCGACGGGCAGCAATCTCGTCCGGGCGGATTCCCCGATCATCGAGTTCTCGGGAACCGGTCGCGCCGTGCAGGCCATCCCGCTGTCGGTCTCGCCGACCGGAGACCAGGCGACGGTGGATGTGCAGGCGTATGACACCCGCGGCGCGAGACTGAAAGTCACCGGTGGCGCGACTCTCACCTTCGGGGAGCTGGCTCGCGGGGCTTCCTACGAGGTCGAGGTCGACGGGGAGGTCGAGCAGCGCATCGCCCAAGGAGGCAACCTGCGCATCGACGCGCCGGGACCTGAGGCCGAGGTGGCAATCCGTAGACTTTGAGCGTTTGATAGCCCTCCGGTCTCGTTAGGAATGACGTGCTTGAACCACCTTCCCGAATGCGCCGGGATGGTGTAATCTTCAGCCACAATACCGAGGCGAATGCCCTCGAGGTCAGTATTGGCGACGCCGCACTGACCCTCTGGCTCAATGTTGCATGGGAGGAACATTCACATGGCCCAGTTCAGCAGAATACAGGTCCTGACAGCAATGCAGGAAGACGGCTTGGTGCCGGTCTTCTACAACGGAGACATTGAGACGGCGATCAATGTCGTCGAAGCCTGCGCCGCCGGCGGCTGCCGGTGCATCGAGTTCACGAACCGGGGCGATTTCGCGCCCCTCGTCTTCATGCAAGTGGCGAAGCATGTCATCGAGCACCTGCCCAACGTCATCCTCGGTGTCGGCTCCATCGGCGACGCGGCGACAGCAGCGATGTACATCGCCAATGGCGCGAACTTCGTCGTCGGCCCGATCCTCAACGCTGAAGTCGCGAAGATCTGCAACCGTCGCATGATCCCCTACGCCCCCGGCTGTGGCAGCGCGACGGAAATCGCGAACGCCCAGGAGCTCGGCGTGGAAGTCTGCAAGGTCTTCCCCGGCGGCGAGGTCGGCGGACCCAAATTCGCCAAAGCGATCCTCGGCCCGATGCCCTGGACGAAGATCATGCCCACCGGCGGCGTCGACGCCACCGAGGAGAGCGTGACGGCCTGGATTCAGGCGGGCGCGTCGGCCCTCGGTATCGGCAGCAAGCTCGTCACCAAGGACGCGGTGGCCTCGGGCGACTTCGCCGCCATCACCGAGAAGGTCAAGCAGGTGCTCTGGTGGATCAAGCAGGCCCGGGGCGAGTCGGTATTCCTCGGCGTGGAGCATCCCGGCTTGTACCCGGAGCAGGACGGCGGCGGGATGGCAATGGCCGAGTGGTACCGGGACACCTTCGGCTTCGACATGAAGGTGGGCAACAGCTCGATCTTCGTTTCCGGTGGAGGCCCGGGGCGCATCGAGGTCATGAAGGAGCCGTCCCAGCCGAAGACGCACATTGCGGTGCGCGTGGCGGACTATGAAGAAGCGAAGGCGCAGCTTGCGGCGAAGGGCATCGCATTAGAGGATGAGACGGACAAGAAGGGCGTGAAGGCG
>JALGSS010000703.1 GCA_029821745.1 Candidatus Zipacnadia bacterium | reverse complement strand
AGCCTGGCCTCCCAGGCGCCGAGGAACTGCCCATCCGCACCCCGCGAGTAGACACAGGGATGACAGCCTGCCTCGTCGCCGCGATACCAACCACTGATCCGGTACGCGTGACTGGGCTTCGCAGTGCCCTTCGCGTACCGCTGCTGAGCCATCCAGTAGTCGCCGTCTTCGGTCAGTTCGAGCCGCACACAGCGCTTGCCGGAATGCGGGTCTTCCGTCACCCACGTGGCGGACCCGGCTCCGCGACCCTCGCGCCCCAGGAACCAGCCGTCCGGGCGCGTGTCCCCGTCCTCGAAACCGGGGTTCTGTACCATATTGTCCACCTGTGCGAAGACCAGCCCAGGCAGTAGTAGTATCATGATGCCGCACAGTCGTCTCATTGGCGTCCTCCGTCGTGTTTCACGTGAATCGTGGTCTGCATTGCGCTTCCGCCGACTGGTCAGTTCTCTGCCTGGGCCAACGACCACGGCCTGTCTTCTTCCTCAAGCCACGTCTCATCCTCGATCTCAATCGGGTACTTGCCGACCTCGTGGGCATACTCGAAGGTCTTGCATAGCACCTCCGGGTCTGTCCCGGCGTAGGTCTCGCCACCGATGGCGAAGATGTAGCCGCCGCCGGGAGCGGCGAGCCGGACTTTCTGGCGAATCTTCTGCTTGAGCTCTTCGGTCCACCCCGCATACAGGTCCCGGTTGTTCATATTGCCGTGCACGACGCACTTGGCCGGCTTGAGGATCTCGACTGCGGGCTCCAAGCGACTCCACCCGCCGATGTCCACCCGGTTCAGATGGAGAATGTTGGCGTATGTCTCGCAGTGCTGGTGATGTGGCCCGTCGGAGTGCAAGGAGCGGTATTTCCGCCCGTACTCATCATAGAGGCGCTTGTTCCAGGGCAGCACCTGTTCGTCATACATCTCGGCGCTGACGAAGGAGCAGTTGTCATCGCACAAGCCGAAGCTGTCACGGTTCCCGCCGAACAACTCGAAGCTGTATTCCTTGAGCATCACGAACTGCTGGTAGCACTTCTCGAACAGGCGGTTCACCAGCGGCGGGTCGGCGGCCATCAGGTAGTAGACGAAGTCCGGTGGGGCGATGGCGCACGCGCACGACAGTGGCGGGTGGATGCCCACCATGCCGTGGCCCGCGGGTAGACTGACGCCGAGGGCCGTCGCCCGGTCCACGAACTCCCGGCCTCTCCGCAGGTATCCCTCCACCTGCGGATTCGTGCGCGGGTCCACGGGTTGCAGCTTCTCGATGTCCTCGGCGGTGTGGACAAAATGGACGATCCGCGGTGAGGTGTTGTCGGGGTACTCCACGTGGGTGTTGAAGGCCACGGCCTCCCCGACGGGCCCCGCGTCATAGTAAAGCCCCGCGTCGGTGCGGTCATCGGGCACGTTATCCAGACGCCACTGAAGTCCCCGCATCTGCACCTCTATCTGCGTATCGATATCGGTGTAGTAGTCGCGGATGTTCACGCCCTGCAGCCACGCGTAGTAGCTGCCCGCGACCGACGCGTGGGTCGCGACCCGATCTCCTTCCTCGAAGTCCGTGGTCTTCCGCATGCGCTCACGGCTGGCCTCAAAGCGGCCCTGGTACTTATCTAGGTCAATCGTTTTCCACACCGGGGATCACCTCGCAGTGCCTATTCCCGGCTGCGGGCCCGGCCACCTCCCACATGCCGCGTCGCTCGTGAATCTGTGCGCTTCCCGTCTCTGGGCGCTGCGGGATCGACTCGCATTCCCACTCAAGCCGGGGTATACTGCTAAGCCGCTGCGGGGCCCTCCGGTGCCCGCGCGAACACTCCGGAAGGACACACACATGTCTGTCAGTACGTTCAGGGATCGGCGTCGCATTCTCCTTGTGATCGTTGCGGCGGCTGCACTTCTGTCGCTTGCCCTCGCAGGCTGTCGGCCGCGAGATACGCAAGACGGCAGAATCGAGCTTGTGCTGACCTCGGCGGGAGGCGTCGAGGAGCGCGAGCTTTACCGCGCCGTGATCGAGGAATTCGAAGCCGAGCACCCCAACATCCAGGTGCGCCTGCTCCCGATCAGCCGCGACTATTACCAGAAAGTTCTTGTCATGATCGCCGGCAGAGATGCCCCCGACCTCATCTGGATGGGCCAGTCCTTTGGTGAATTCGCCACCCGCGGCGCCTTCATGGACCTCACCGACCGCATCGAGCAGGAAGTCGACACCGATGAGTACTTCCCCGGGCCGCTGAGTTGGTACAACATCGACGGACGGCAGCTCGGCATCCCCTTCGCCATCGACATGGACTTCGTCGTATACAACAAGGACCTGCTCGATCAGGCAGGCGTCCCGTACCCGACGGACGAGTGGACCGGTGAGGACCTGCTGGAGATGGCCAAGCAGCTTACCCGCGATACCGATGGCGACGGCAGGACCGACCAGTTCGGCTACCGGGGCGGCGTTGACTCATCCGCTTTCGGTGCTGAGATCGTGTCTGATGACGGCAAGACCCCGCTGTGCAACAGTCCCGAGATGATCGATTATCTGCAGTTCACCCTCGACGTGGTGCACAAGTGGAAAGTGTCGCCTCTGCCCAACGACCTTGAGCAGGAGGGACTGGATGCCTTCGAAGCGTTCCGCGGGGGCAAGGCGGCAATGATGCGGTTCTACACGTGGGACCTGGCGGAGCTGCCCATCAAGTTCGCCGACATGAACTGGGATATCGTGATGATGCCCCGCTTCGCCAAGCGCTCCCACTGGGCCTCAAGTCAGGCTGTCCTCGTATCCGCCGATACGCCGCACCCCGATGAGGCGTGGGAACTGGCCAAGTGCTTCTTTGGGGACGAGTTCCAACGCGCGATGTCCTTCCGGGGACTGCCGCCGAACCGTCGCGTTGCCGAGGAGATCATGGCCGAGCACCAGGGCGACCCTGAGAACCTCAGGGCTCTCTTCAAGGCCAGCGACTACCTGCACCCATTCCCGCGCGTCCCTCACCTGCGTTGATGGCGCACTTTTGGAACGCCACAGAAAGTGTCAACGCTGAGCGCGCCACTCCCGAGGAAGCCGTCGAGCGGGCCGAGAAGGCCATGCTCCGCAGCATCGAACGGAGCCGCTAAGGGACGCTCCCGTCGGCCTGTCTGAACGCCGGGCTCGCCTTGCCTGGCCTGTCATAAGAGATGGAGGGTTGGATGAATAAGCGCCGTAATGTGGCCGCCTGACCTTCACCTTCATCCCGGTGTTGGTGGCCCTGGGTCTCAGCCTCTATCGCTGGGACCTGTTCCACGCGCCCGATTTCGTCGGCCTCAAGAACTTCGCCGACCTCCTCGGCTGGTACCATGACGACGGACAGCTCCGGGCGAATGACCCCGAGTTCTGGAAGTACCTGGGGAACACGCTCTTCTTGATGATGGGCATCCCGGTCAACATGGCCGCCGCGCTGTTCATCGCCCTCGTTTTGAATCAGAAACTCCGGGGCCGCGTCGTGTTCCGAACGGTTTTCTTCCTGCCCACGATCTGCATGGGCGTCGGCGTCATGCTGCTGTGGATGTGGATCTACAACCCGGAGTTCGGCCTCATCAACCACCTGCTCTCCCTGGTGGGCGTTCAGGGCCCGGCGTGGCTGAAGAGCTACGCGTGGGCCAAGCCATCCATCATGATCATGGGTCTGTGGGCGGCGATGGGCGGCACGAATATGATCATCTACCTGGCGGGCCTGCAGGGGATCCCGCCGGAACTGTACGAGGCGTCGGAGATTGATGGCGCGGGGCCGTGGCAGCAATTCCTGTCGATCACTCTCCCGAGCCTCACACCCACGACCTTCTTCATCTTCATCACCTCGGTCATCGGCGGGTTCCAGGGCGGGTTCGACGCCGCCTACGTCATGACTCGGGGCGGCCCGGACGGAGCAACCACCACCATCAGCTACTACATCTTCAACCACGCCTTCCAGTGGTTCAACATGGGCTACGCGGCGGCCATTGCCGTGGTGCTGTTCGCGCTGGTCCTGATTGTCACCCTCATCAACTGGCGGTTCGGCGGGAAGAGAGTGGAATATGTTTAAGCTCTCGATACCGGTCCGGAGACGCCTCGTGCACGGCCTGTCGTACATCTTCCTCGTGGTCATCGGCATCTCGATGATCGTGCCGCTGCTGTGGATGGTCTCGACATCGCTCAAGGGCGAGGCGGAGAGCGTCCTGAGCCACACGAAGTGGTGGCCCGAGGTGCTGCACTGGGAGAACTACCGTGCGGTGTGGGTGGAGATCGACTTCGCGCGCGCCCTGTTCAACAGCGTGGTCGTGACCCTCGCGGTCACCTTCGGCCAGGTATTCACCAGTTCCCTGGCTGCCTTCGCCTTCGCGCGCCTCAACTTCTTCGGCAGGGATAGGATCTTCCTGGGATATCTGGCGACGCTCATGATTCCCAGTGCGGTCACCATGATCCCCGTGTTCCTGCTCCTGCGCGAGTTGCACTGGATCAACTCATACTACGCGCTGATCATCCCCGCGATGTTCAGCGCCTACGGGACCTTCCTGCTGCGCCAGTTCTTCCTCAGCATCCCGGCGGAACTGGAAGAAGCCGCCGTGCTCGACGGATGCGGCACCTTCGGCATTTACCGCCACGTGATTCTGCCGCTGTCGAAGCCCGCGCTTTCCGCCCTGGCGATCCTGACTTTCATCGGCTCGTGGCGCAGCTTCATGTGGCCGCTCATCGTCACCCACTACAGCGAGATGTACACGCTTCCGGTGGCGCTGACAGCCTTCCAGGACATGCACACGGTCCAGTGGACCTTGCTCATGGCCGGATCGCTGATCATGGTTCTGCCGATGCTGATCGTGTTCATCGTCGGCCAGCGCTTCTTCATCGAGGGTATCCGCCTCGGGGCGATCAAGGGATAGGCACGGGCGGCTCCCAACAGTCCACGGGGCCGAAGTTGTCGTAGCCCCAGTCCACCCGCAGCTTCGGGATCTCGAACTCGAAGAACCAGCGGAGTGTGACCGGGTAGTTCTCGGGCTGGAAGCGTGAGATGAACCGCGCGTTGCGGCCCATAGATTCGGCGAAGATGCCCACCGGCAGGATTTCGGCGAAGTGGCGGCGGTCATCCTCGAGGGTCAGATAGGCCTCCAGAGCCGCGAGATGCTCGCGCAACTCCGGCGTCTCCACCGTCGCGGGTGCCTCGGCGTGGTTCCACGCCGGCCACTCGCGGCCGGCATCTCCCTTGAGCTGCCCATCGGCGAACCAGATCTGCCCATCGGCGAACCAGATCGGCGCGGTCCACGCGTACTCCCAGTTGCTCTGCCGAACCCGGAAGTAGAACCAGCGCCCCGGCGGCATGGCCGCCCGGTCGTACGGGATCGTCCACTCCACATCGAGTTCATTCGGCAGCAGGCTGTCGGCGAGATGCTCGCCGACGATGAGATCGATGCGCTCGATGGGCTCCTGGGCGTGAACCGTCAGAGTCAAATCGAAGCGCTCGGGGAGTTGTGCCACCTCGCCCATTGAGTGCCCCGCCGCGTCTACTTCGAGATGAATCCGGTCCCCTGTCGTCGCGTAGCCCCGGCGCTCACGCAAGGACGTCCACAACGCCTCGCGCTCGCAACGGTCGGCGACGAGTGCCCCCACAGGACCACTCCCGAATCCGCTGTCCCGCACCCGAAGTCGGCGCGCGAAGCGGCCGCGGAAGGTCTCGACGGCTCGTGGCGCGCCTTGCAGCCCCACATGCAGATCGCTCGCGCCGGTAATCGCCGGCCTGTAGCCCTCCTGGAGGCACTTCTGCAGCAACCACTCCGCGTTCCCGAAAGCGCTGACGACCTCCACGAGAGCCTCTCGGTCCGGGCGGAATTGCTCGTAGTACGGAGGCGCGCCACCGATGTGCACCTCCAGCATCGCGTCCTCCCGGTCCCCGTAGAGCCCGTACACCTTCTCGACGCCTTCCCGCATATCAATCGGGATGTCCGTCTGTCCCTTGAAGAAGAGCTGGCGATCCCCGACGGCCCCCGGATGCATCTCCATCGACAGGAACGGGACGTAATGGCCCGGCTCATCCCGCGCCTCGAATGCGTCCTGGTAGGCCCGCCAGATCTCCTCGCGATCCTCCTCGCCGGGTGGCATCGACATGGCGCCAGGGGCGGAGTAATCGAAGCGCCCGATCCTGTGGCCCTGATCGTGACGCGAAGCCGGCAGCAGCTTGTCGATGGGGTCGTGCATCAGCAGCATGGTGCAGTCGCCCCACCCGTGGGCGTGGAGGTCTCCCCAGTAGACGCGGTGCCGCGAATCGGCCCGGCAGACAATCGGGTTCGAGCGCGTCGCCAGAGACCCGTCGTCGAGTGACACGCCGATGCGGTGCACACCCGGATCGCGTACGGTCACGCCTTCGAAGATGTGCACGCCCTCGTCCGCGAAGGTGAACGTGTAGGCGTCGGGAAGGCCCGAGATGCAGTCCGGGGCATCAAAGCAGACATCGCCCGTGAAAGGCAGGACGAGACTGCGGTTGCGGTCGAAGACACTCAGGTGCAGGTCGAAGGGCTCTCCCGGAGCGGCGACAGTTGGCCCGAGAAGACGCAGGCAGTCGGGATCGGGATGGCAAGTCACATCAATGATGAAGTCATCCGCGGCAGGGCGCTGATGTGCGCCTTCACCCAGAGCCACTGTGAACCTGCCGCGTGTCGTGGTCCAGAAGATCTCGCTGCCGACGGAGCCTGAGCGCCGGTCGCCGAGACGGATGACGATCTCGTCGCCGCGATGCAGGGGACTGCCGCCCGTCACAATGGTGATCCGCTGATCGCCCTGCGTGCGCCACTGGAGGGGAACGCCGCTGGTGCATTCAGCCGTCACGTAGTCCCGGCGCTGTGGATGGTCTGACTGGAGAGCCCCTGCCAGGTGGATATTGAAGCGCCGCCACTCGATGACCGCGCCCGGCTCGACGCGGGCTGCGAGGACGCGCAGGCGCATGATCCACGTCCCGGCCGTTCCGCTGACCACCTCCAGGCGGCCATCGGATCCCCTAATCAGCGTGCCGTCGCTCGTCAAGAAGTCGACCTTGAGGGCAAAGGGCTTCTCCGGCATGGTACCGCTCCCTTGTCGGCTAGTTTCCGGCAGGGGGAATGTTCGCGGGCAGCTTACCGTCCTCCTGCGCGCGGCGGGAACATGGCAGGGGCAGGGCAGGCCGCACGGTGTAGCGAATAGGGGAGTGACGGGACGCAAACGGGTGTGAGGGACGACACCCGCATGGGCATACGTGCCCTTGAGAGGAACCGATGCGCATGGTTCGTGGACTTACGCAGTGGCGTTGGGTAACGGTGTGGTTGACAGCGGCGAGCTTGACGGTTGTTCTCGTCGCATCGGCTGCAGCCCAGGATACGTATGGCCAGTGGGAGGTGCGCCGCGGCCGAAGCACTGACAGCGCGAAAGCCGGGGGCTACCCAACGTGGACGGTCACCTTCAGCGGCGATGAGAACGCGCCCGATGTGACGATGGACGATGCTGCGGATGGGGGGAAGGCCCGAGGGACAATCCTGGTCGGTCGCCGCGTGAAGCTCGAAGCCACGCAACTGGTGTCGCTGGATTTCTCCTTCACCAGTCACTGTGACATGGACAACCGGCGCGGCGGGCTCGAGTTGCTGCTAATCGACCTCGAAGCCTGGGATGCGATGGACGCCGACCCCAACACGCCCCGAATCTTCGCGAGCACCGATACGCGGGTGTGCTCCGGGCGCGTCCCGGTACAGTCGCATGTGGGCGAGGACGTGGACGATCCCATCGCC
>JALGSS010000702.1 GCA_029821745.1 Candidatus Zipacnadia bacterium | reverse complement strand
GTGATGGACCGCGTGCACATCGCGCGTAGAGGAGGACTATGAGCTTAGTGACGGCCGAGCAAATCACAAAGACGTACACGATGGGCGAGGTGCAGGTTCCCGCCATTCGCGGGGTCTCGTTCGAGCTGCAGCCCAGCTCCTTCGTCTCGTTTGTCGGCCCCTCCGGCAGCGGGAAGACGACGCTGCTGAACATGGTCGGGTGCCTGGATCGTCCCGACGGCGGACGGCTCACAGTGATGGGCACCGAGGTGGCGGAGCTCTCCAGCCATGCCGCAGCCGTGTTCCGTGGGGAACACTTGGGCTTCATCTTCCAGGATTTCAACCTCGTCCCCGTGCTCACCGCCTATGAGAACGTGGAGTACCCCCTCGTCATGGTGCAGCGTATCCCCCAAGCCGAGCGTCGGAAGCGCGTCATGGAGTTGCTGGAGGCCGTGGGGATGGCGGAGCACAAGGACAAGCGGCCGGATCAACTCTCGGGAGGACAGAAGCAGCGCGTCGCCGTGGCCCGGGCGATCGTTGCCCGACCGGAGCTGGTGTTGGCAGACGAGCCGACGGCCAACCTCGACAGTGCCACCGCCGAGACGATCGTCGACTTGATGCGTCAGATGAGAGACACGCTGGGTACCACTTTCGTGTTCTCGACCCATGACATGCATCTCGTGGAGCAAATCGAGGTGGTCCACACACTTGTGGACGGCCTCATCCAGGATCAAGACAAGGCGGCGACAACCAATGCGTGACTTGCTCCGGATGGCGTCCCGAAATCTCCATCGGTACAAGCGGCGCACGACAATGGCATCCCTACTGATCGCTGTGGGCGTGGTGTCGCTGTTGCTGTTCCTGGCCGTGGGCAGCGCATTCAAGCGGACGATGATCGAGAGCATCACGGACTCGATGCTGGGGCACATCCAGATTCACCGTAAGGGTTACGTGGCGTCCATCGATAGCCTGCCCCTCAACCTGCAACTCAAGCCGAAGCAGGTCCAGAAACTGAAGTCAATCATCGACAAGACGCCGGGCGTCATCGCCCAGACGAAACGGATCAAGTTCGGGGGGATGTACAGCAACTTCGTGGAGACCACGAACATCCGCGTCAACGGGATCGTCCCAACCGATGAGCTCGCCACGTGTCCCGGGATACCTGCGCGAGTGAACGGGGGGCAAGCCGATACGCCCGTCCTCAAGCCAGGCGAGATCTGGCTGCCGGAGCTACTGGCGAAGGGCTTGAAGGTCAAGAAGGGCGACGAAGGCGTGGTCATCGCGACGAACATTGATGGCTCGGTCAATGGCTTCACCTTCAAGGTGGCGGGAATCCTGGAGAGCGTGACCGGGCCCGGCGGACGCGATGCCTATATCCACTTCCAGGACGCGACGGAGCTGCTGCGGATGGAGCAACCCGAGGTCAGCGAGATCGCGCTGCGTGTGGACGATTTCGAGCGCGTGGCGCCTATCCAGGCCAGCCTGCAAGCCGCATTGGCTGAGTTCCTGAATCCCGCGGGCAAGCCCGTGTTCGAGGTGCACACCTGGGAGAAGCTCACCCCGTTCGCCAACATCGCTCGTAGCGTCGACCTGATCACGCGGTTCATGCAGTTCGTGCTCATTGCCGTTGTGCTGGTCGCCGTCGTGAACGTGATGATGATGGCGGTCTATGAGCGGACCCGGGAGATCGGGACAATGGCCGCTCTTGGCACACCGCCCCGCAAGATCCTCGGGCTCTTCCTGACCGAGGGATTCCTGCTCGGCGCTCTGGGCGCGGGGGTGGGACTTGCCATCGGCCTAGTAGTTGTGAACATCCTGCGTATCACCGGGTTCACCATGGCATTCGGACGCCAGGCCGAACTGGTGTTGCGCCCGACGCTTGGCGTCGACGAGATCGTGATGGTCACGGTTCTCGTGGTGGCACTGTCGATCCTGGGCAGTCTGCAGCCCGCATTCCGAGCCTCTCGGCTCGATCCGATCGAAGCGCTGAGACACGTTTGAGCTGACCTGTCATGGTCGTCAAGCGTCGAAGGCGTGCCTCATGACTACGCATTTTGAAGCCCGTACTATAGGAGGAGCACTCCATGAAAAAGATCATCGGAACACTCATCGCGCTCTCTCTGGGTCTGTCAGTCTTTCCCGCTACGGCGGCCAGTGGCACTCAGTTGCTCAAGGAAATCGACCGGAACCTGCAGCCCGTGTCCTACGAAGCCTACCGGAAACTGATCAACATTGAGCCTAGCGGCAAGCGAAAGGAATTCCTTCTCTACACCGCCAAGAAGGGGGGCGACAAAGTCCTGTCCCTGTTCCTCGAGCCGGCACGGGACAAGGGCCGCGCAACGCTCCGACTTGGCGACAACATGTGGCTGTACATCCCGAATGTGGGCAAGCCGGTGCGCATCACGAGCATGCAGTCGGTGACCGGCGGCATCTTCAACAACTCCGACATCATGCGATTGGACTACAGCCTGGAGTACAACGTCACCAGCCAGAAGAAGCAGGGCAGCCTGACGGTCCTGCATCTGAAGGCGAAGAGCAGGTCCGTAGCGTACGACAAGCTGGTGATGTGGGCCGACCCCAAGCGCAAACTGCCGACGAAAATCGAGTGCCGCACTTCGTCGGGGACGCTGGTGAAGACCCTCTACTTCAAGGACGTCAAGTCCTTCGGCGGAGGCATAACGCGTCCGGCGAAGATCGAGACGGACAGCCCGCTTCACAAAGGCTACCGGTCGGTGATGATCTTCGGGAAGGTCAAGAAGCGGACCTTCAAAGACGAGGTCTTTACCCTGGGCTTCCTGCCACGGGTGGGGACACTGCGATGACGCGCGGGTTGGTCGCCCTCGCCCTGCTGTGCGTGGCGCTCTCGCAGACGTTCGGCGAAGAGGAGTTCACCTTCGACTTCTCGGAGGTCGAGCCGGAAGCCTACAGCTATGGCGGGTATCTCGAATTCCGCCCGACGCTGTCGGTCCTGGAGTCCGACAACGTCCTGTACGGCTTGAGCTACCCCGGCGACGAGGGCCCTGACACGGAGACGCGGTACCTGCTCCGGGCGCAGCTAGAGGGCACATACGACTGGGACGATGTGCATCTGGAACTGCGTACCAACAGCGACCTCACGCGTAGCTCCGGAGACTGGGAAGCGACGAGCAGTATCCACGAGGCCTTTGCCGGTTGGCAGGTCAACCCATACCTCACGGTGGATGTGGGCAAGAAGCTGACCAAATGGGGCACAGGCTATTCCTGGAATCCCGTCGCCTTTCTCGACCGCCCGAAGAATCCGGACGAGCCGGACCTGCCGCGAGCAGGCTACACGCTCGCCAGTGCCGACTATGTGAAGACATTCCCCGGCAGCCTCCAAAACGTGGGAGTGACCCTGGCCGTCATCCCGCGGACCAGCCATCTGAACTCGGGCTTCGGGAGCACCCGGCACACGAACTACGCCGGCCGCCTCCACTTGCTGTGGGACGACACCGACATCGACTTGATGGCGCTGTCCGGTGGGAGTCAACCGGTCCGGTACGGGCTCGACTTCGCCCGTAATCTCAAGACGAACTTCGAGATCCACGGGGAGTGGTCTCATACTCCCACTGAAACGCGCACGGCCGTTGCGGCTGACGGGACTCTCCGAACGGACGAGACGTCCGTCGACCGGGCGCTCCTCGGTCTGCGCTACCTGACCGCCGGCGACGTCACCTACATCCTGGAGTACCAGTACAACGGTTTCGGCTTCTCTCAATCCGAGATGCGCAGTTTCTACACCTTCGCCAATGAGGCCGTGGACAGCTACGTAGCCACCGGCGATGCTACACAACTGACGCAGGCGCGGCTACTGAGCCGGCAGTTGTACTCCAGTCGGCCGTTGGGCAAGCGCTACCTGTATCTTCGCGCCAGCCAGAAGGAACCCAACGACATCCTCTACTTCACCCCGGCGGTCACACTCCAGGTGAACCTGGACGACGGCAGCTTCAGCGTCACCCCCGAGGCGCTCTACACGGGCTACGAGAACTGGGAACTGCGAGCGCGTCTGTTCGTGCTGGGAGGCGGTGGCGACACGGAGTTTGGCGCAAAGCCGAATCGAGCGCGGTTCGAGCTCATGGCTCGGCGGTACTTCTGAGTTGTGATGGCAGGGCGCGTGGATGAATCGGTGCCTGCGCCGGATGCGGCCGAGGATGCGAGGGAGGCTATCATCCGCCCCCTCGACGGCGCGTTCTACTTGATGATGCCCTCGAGTATCTTGTTGAGACCCGGCTCAACCTCACTGCCCATGACCTTGCGGACCGGGCCCGTGAAGAACTTCCCCATGAAACTGGTGTTCTTGCGGTAGATGAGCGTCCTGCCGTCGCCCTTGTCACAGATGGAGACGGCCGCGGGCATGAAGGTCGAGACGGCAGGCATAGCCGCGTTGACCTCAGCAGAGTGGCGCGGGTTGCCCAGCTTGAAGACGTGCAGGCGGTACGGAAAGCCCTCGAGACCCTTCTTCAGGTAAGCCGCAGTCTGGTCCTTGTCACTGGTGAGAACCCAGTTGAATTCGTTCTCCTCGATGCTCTTGCGGACCGCCTCGACGGTGCCCTCGTAGTCCAGCTTACTCTCATCCGTGGTGAAGAAAAGCTCGCCCATCTTCGGCATCAGCGCGGCGCCGAGCACCGCAACGAGCACGAGACTGCTCAAGAATCCAAG
>JALGSS010000701.1 GCA_029821745.1 Candidatus Zipacnadia bacterium | reverse complement strand
ACCAGTGAGTGTGAGCAATGGGGGATGCCAGTGGCTGCGTAGGGGTTCAAGCAATGTGCGGCTGTGCGGCGTCGATCAAGCGCTGTGTGAGAAACAGTCAGGCTCTGCCCTCCGCCTCGGTCCTGATCGCGACGCTGCCGTAGATGCCTCACCTGCGGGACCATCGTGCAGTAGCCGTTGCTGGGAGCAATAGCTTCCAGCCTGCGGTCGGAACAACGAGGGAGTTCGCGTGTTATTGCACCCATGCAGACCAAAAAGAGCCGCCCCCTCATTCCCCAAGTTGCACGTGAGTCGCAAGAAGGAGATGCGCCAGTAGGGATACGGCCTTGTCGTTTGGCCCGCAGCCGCCACGCGAGACGCCGTGTTTCCCGCCAGCAAAGAGTGGTGAGAATACTACCTGACAGGGCCAGTCTGACGCCGGTGCTCTTCGGAGCACTGACCATCCTTCTTTGTATGGCGGCCAGCGCCGACGGCGCTGGCGTGGGCATTGCCGCGTTTGACACGATGCAGCCTTTTGGCAGCCGGATCGCTCTGGAAGACCGCACCGAGTGGAGCCCCATCGATCCGGGGATCAATGGGGACTACTCATGCAAGGGTGATCTGGTGTTTGAGAATGAGCATTTCACGGCGGTTCTGTGGTCGCGCATGGGAATGGTTGTCCTCTACTCGCGCGCGGATTCCCAAGCGAAGCGGTTGGAGTTCGTTCCTCTGGAGCTTGGACCGCGATCGGGGGCCAAGTTGTCGTGTCGATTGCAGCAACTTACATCCGATGAGGCAGTCGTGATCTGTAGCTTCGCGGGCAGCGGCCTGCCCGATGGCTGCGCTGCCACCTTCACGTTCACCGGGGACCAGATTATCGAAGTCGAGCCCGGGGGGAGCATGCACGGCTTGAGCCTGCGCGCCAGGCTGAGTTTCGCGGTGATCCCCAACGTTATCTCCGATGACCTCGTCTTTGGCGCTGACAGCTATCCCGAGCTTCGTGCGCTTCATGTGCCATCGGAGAACATGCTGCTCGGACTGGTTGAGGGATACGATTACACGCTTGCGACCGCGTGGCCACAGGGACAGCAGACGGTGCAACTCACGTTGGAGCCCGAACATGGCCCCAATCGCCTCATCACGTCCGTCGACATCGCGGCGGACGGCCAGCCCGTGTTTGTCGCTCTGCTGGAGGCGCCAGGGATCTGGCACGCGGAGAAGTTTTTGCCCTCGCATCTGGAGCGAGACACAACCAGCGAGTGGCAAAGGCCGTTCGGCGGCAAATGGGTCACTCAGTTGCCCGAAGACCAGGTCCCCACGACCTATACCTTCGGATCGTCTGAGTTAGACTCAACGAGGAGCCCCTGGCGGGCGGGGATCGGCACGTACCGATATCCTGTGTGGTTCGAGGGAGCGACTGCCGTCTACCGTATGGGCAAGAAGATACCGCCCGTCGGAGTGTCTGTTGTCTATTGTGCCGAGCGCACCTCCGAGACACCTGCGTCGGTGCTTTGCCTCTACGATGTGGTGGGGCGAGTGCTCAATGAGACGGCGCGCACGAGCGTGCTCGACTTCGCAGGACGGAAAGAACGCCCGGCTTACAGGCTAAACTCCGTGGTTGGGTGCGCCACCTGTGGCGTCACCGGGAAGCTTGCGCCCCTGTTTGAGAAGGGCAAGGAGGTAGAGGAGAGGACACAGATTGAGGCGGGCGTCGAGGACATGCTCGCCCACCTGCGCATACTGCACGCACGGACCAGCGAGTATCGCGACTGGGCCGATGCGATGGTGCGTTACCTGGCAGCCTGTGAGACCGATAATCCCGAAGCAGCGGAGTACTTGAATGAGATCAAGCCGTTGGCCGAGGCCCTGATCGAGGCCTACGACGCCAGCAAAGAGAGTACTCAAGATATGGACCGTGCCGAGGCCCTGGGGAGAGTGACTGCCGCACTCGCGTCTGAACGCGATCCGGGCAATATCAAGCGGTTCGCGGAGCTCGGAGCCGACTGGAGGCGCATGGGGGGGGGTCTCGAAGCCTTGGTCAGGAAGCAGAACACACTGGCGAGGGGCCTCTTCCAGGAAGCCGGTTATCGAGGAGTCACCAGCCCCGAGACGGCCGCGTTAGCCGGGGAGATTCGACGCCGGACTCGTGACATGCTGCGAGAGCCGGTGCAATACGAGCTAATGCGCGAGTATTACTGATCGGCCGGTTTGGCGGGGTCGTGCCGCCGCATGAACCAGTGGGAGTGACGACACTATGGTACGATTCGCCGTCTTGGGAGTTTGCCTGGCGTGCCTTCTGAACCCCGTGAATGGCGACGCCGTCGACGCTCCTCGGCCAGTGAAATCCGGTTCGGGCGTGAAGATGGTCTGGCTGCCGTCCGGATCGTTCATCATGGGCGATGCCGAGGGGGATGTGGATGAGCGCCCCCACGAGGTCTATGTGGATGCGTTCTACATGGACCGGTGTGTAGTGAACCAGAAGCAATTCATGGCGCTGATGGGGGTGAGCCCCTCCGGCTCGGTAAGACCAGCCTTCCCGGCCGAGCAGGTCCGGTGGTCGGATGCCGCGACTTACTGCAACGCGCGGTCCGTGGCCGAGGGGCTTGAGCCATGCTATGACCTGGAGACGTGGGAATGCAACTTCAGCGCGGCAGGCTACCGGCTGCCCACGGAAGCCGAGTGGGAGTACGCATGCCGAGCTGGCACGAGCACTGCCTACTCATTCGGCGATGATGCAGCTGAACTCGGGCGGTTCGCCTGGTTCAGGAGCAACTCGGGCATGCGCAACCACCCCGTCGGGAAGAAGCCCCCTAACAACTGGGGGCTGTATGACATGCACGGCAACGTATGGGAGTGGTGCAACGACTTCTACGCCGTGGACTACTACGAACAGAGCCCGCGGGAGAATCCGCGGGGCCCCGCGGAGGGACACGCCCTGGCCGTCAGGGGCGGGTCTTGGGACTCGGACGAAGGTATGTGCCGCTCCTCCTATCGTTGAGGACCCCGGACACACGGAAGTGTGCTTCGGCCTCGACCTCCTTGGCTTCCGTTGCGTGCGGCGCGGGGATCAGTGACCTTAGACTTGCCCCGGTCCTGCTTCCACCCGCAGTGACAGTCGTCAGCCTGTTGATCTTGCCCCCATCGAGAACTCCTGGCGCTTGGTGCCGTGGGCCTCCGCGGCCCTGCAGGGCAAGGCTTGCGTGCCACGGAATGCGCGCCACTCAACGCGACCCATTGTCCGCTTGGGTGGCGCTTTCCTCCTTGGTCACAACTGCTCGTCTGCTTCTCGCTCTGACCACGGCTCACGCCCGCCCACCACACAGCACACAGGCGAACAGGCCTCCTCTCATCTCAGGAGCAGCCTCAGGTGCCCAAGAACCGAAGTATTACCACTGCGGGGTCATACAGAACCGCCATTAGGAGACACGCAGCGAGACTACAGGGGCACAGTGGATCGGAGTATCGTTGGCTCCCCCTATTGCACGAACTACGCAACTGGATGTCCAGTGAGGAGTGTCGGGAACTCGCGGCAGTGATCTGAGCCGCAGTCAGCTCAACGCTCCCGCCGCGTCGCCATCAGTCCTCCCGGAACCACTATTCGCCTTCATCTACTCTCATTCCGGGTGGACCAAGATCCGGGGTTCAGACCAACAATGGGAGAACGCGGACTCAGTAGCCCTCCGGCAGGTTGAGCGGGTAATCGCGGTACTTCATGCAGGTCCCAAAGGAGAGGTCCCATGTATCGAGAGAGATGTCGTGGGCGATGGAGTGTGTGCCCAACACGAGACCGCCCTCCCGCCCCGCAGACATGATTCGCAGCGTGTGGTCCACTATCTCCTCCGGATTGCCCCGGGGGAGGATCAGGCCGTTCGACAGACCGCCGAAGAAGGCAAGCTTATCGCCGTACTTCTCGCGCAGTTCGAGACAGTCGAGCCCGGCCTTGTACTCGACCGGGTAGATGGCATCAAAACCCAGGTCGATGAACATCTCCAGCAGTGGGCCGACATTGCCGTCGCTATCAATGATGACTTTGGATGCGCCGGCAGCCTTGAATGCGTCCACCATGTAGGCCCATGCGGGCGCCAGGATCTTCTCGGCGGTCTTGGGGCTGAACATTGGCCCCGCGGTACTGGCCATGTCATCGGAGATCCACATGCCGGTGTCATACAGCTTCCAGCGATGCAGTTCCTCCAAGCCGATAGCGGTCAGGTGGTGTGCTGTGCGCATGACCTGCTCGGCGGCCAGCTTCGGGTCACCGGCCATGTTCGTCAACAACTCGGTCTCGCCGGTCATGAAGTAGGTGCGGATGAAAGGTCCGCCTGTCTTGGCGAAGACGCAGTAATCCTGCTTGAGTTGGTCCATCACTGCGTCATAGCCCGCGTAGCGCTCCGGCATGTCGGGCGGCTCGAATTCACCATACTTCAACCCGCCGTCTGCATCGTACGCGTTGTCGACTTGATGCATGAAGTAGGCGTCAGGCTTGACACGTATGGTGCGTCCCCAGCCGTCACGCCTGATCTCGTAGCCGTTCTCCTCGCGTAGTTTGCCCGCCTTGCTCATATACGGTGTCTCATCACCAACCACGACTCTTACCGCCACATCGTAGTAGTCGGCAATGGACATCTCCACTTCCGGGTGAGCCCGTTCCCAGATGGCTGTGAACTCGGGCCAGAAGCTCATATACATCGGCATGTAGTCTGGCTGCTCGAAGTTCAGTGCAGCCATCACGCGTTCTTGGTTGGTCATGGCACCACTCCCTGGACCATCCCGGAGACTGCTTCACAGTTACAGAGCATCGGCCGCGCCGCCGACGGGTCACGCGCCATTCCCCTGCCGATTGCGACGCACCTCCCCGCAGGAATTCCGACTTGGTCTGAACCCCGTTTCCCGGTGCCACCTGCATTGAGAGAGTTCAGCCGGTGAGGCAGATATCCTGCCATCCGCGACGGGGCATTCTCTGCAAGCCATCGGTGCCCTGACTCCCTGAAGTGGAATGCTCGGAGAGCAGCCTGATCTGCTGCGGGGGTCTTGGTCAGCGGCCAACGCGGACGCAAACAGGCCGCCCCTGGTTTGAGGGGCGGCCTGTGGTATTCGCGAAATCGATGGCTCCCCCTATTGCACGAACTACGCAACTGGATGGGGACGCAGGAGTGTCGGGAACTGGCGGCGGCGATCTGAGGCGGGGCCCTCGCAGTTGTGGCAGGAAACAGCGCGGAGGTTGGCAATCAGGCTGATTGGCGCAATGGTGGCGACGAGACCGACCAGAGGGAATTCGAGGCGCCCAATCCCTGAAGTGCAGTGACCTCTCCCCCATCACGTCCCTCAGACGCCTGGCTGATCGCCGCCCCGTTGGCGATCCCCACCTCTGCATGCCTGAGCTTGTTGATGATCTGTTCGGGCGCATGCCGCTTACTGCTCATTTCACTGCCTCCCTATTGCGTCCAGGTGCCTCCAATACTAACATAACACCTGGACCGACTTTTGGGGGGCAGTACAATCCACCCTCATGCCGCCATATTCGGTGCGCCAGCGTTAGTAGGTCTGATCGGTGATACCGATCTTCCTCGCCGCCTGGCTGATCGCCGCCCCGCCGGCGATCTCGACTTCTGCTTGCCTGAGCTTGTTGATGATCTGCTCGGGCGTGTGCTTCTTACTGCTCATTTCACTGCCTCCCTATCCCGTCCAGGTGCATCCAGTACTAACATAACACCTGGACTGACTTTTGGGGGGCAGGACAAGGCAGTTCGGACGCATGCTGCCGGTTCTGTTCGGGGTGATGCTTCTCGCGGGCTTGCTGAAGGCGTTCATCTCCCCGGAGGCCCTCGAGTCGATCTTCACCGGGCGCCCCTTCATCGACACCCTCTGGGGCGCCGTCTCGGGTAGCATCTTCGGGGGCAACGCGGTCAACAGCTACGTCATCGGCGCCGCTCTGCACGATGCGGGTGTCAGCCTCTTCGCGGTGACGGCGCTGATAGTCACCTGGGTC
>JALGSS010000700.1 GCA_029821745.1 Candidatus Zipacnadia bacterium | reverse complement strand
CGCGCCGCTCCTCCGCCCGGTCATACGTGCAGGCTCCCAGCGGGCCGTTGTCATGGTGCACGCACCCACCGCGCAGCTTCATGGACTGCCCGTTCAGAACGAACCCGGCCTTGGAATCCACGGTGAAGGAGCGGATCCCGAATGGGGTCACCGTCTCGTCGACGGCTTCTCCCGCGACCGAGACGGTGCTGATCATCTCGTAGAGAGCGGGGGAGTCGGGAGACCAGAGCTCGGGGGCGGCAACGGTGAATTCCTGGGAGAACTCACTGGAGCCATCCGCAGCCACTCGTGCGACCGATGAGCCCGTGGCGATCTGCATCCCGTCAGGACCGACGATGCGCGAAGTAACGGTGACCTCGGCGTCGGTCTCGCGCGCATTGCAGACGGGTGACCGCGACGCCCCAGAGCGCCAGGTGAACCGGGTCTGTTACGGTCAGCCACACATGACGGTAGATTCCCGAGCCCGGGTACCAGCGGCTGGTCTTGCCCGACGCGTTGACGCGCACCGCGAGCTCATTCGCCTCACCGAAGCGCAGGTGGGGCGTCAGATCGACCTCGAAGGCGGTGTAACCGTATGGGTGGCTGCCGACTGGAGTCCCGTTGAGCCACAACTCCGCGTCCATGTACACGCCGTCGAAGGTGAGGGTGATTCGCTTGCCGCCCAGGTCCTCTGGGAGGGTGAAGGACTTCCGGTACCAGCCCACTCCACCGACGGTGAAGCCGACCGCGCCGCCGCCTACGCTGTCGGGGTCGAAGGGCCCGTGTTCTGCGGGTGCGGGCAGGTCCTCGACGCTCCAGTCGTGGGGCAGATCGGCCTGCCGCCATGCGGAGTCGTCGAACCCGGCCTCGCGGGCCTCCGGCGCGTCGCCCCTGTGGAAGCGCCAATCGGAGTCGAAGCGGCGGCGGATACGCGGACCCGCTTCGGGGTCTAACGTTGTGCAAAGCGCGAGTCCACCGAGAATCGCGACCGCAATGATAGACAGGCTGCTCACCATATCAAGCCCTCCCAGGCATATCGGCGCGACAGGCTGGTCCGTGATGGAAGGCTATGCTGAGAGATTCGCCGGGATAGCTGCGGGGTAGCGAGACCGGTACCCGGTCTCTATGACCTAGGCCCCGCAGGTCCTCCCGCGTCTCCGTGGGGCCCCGCCGATTGTGGGGCATCGGCACCCCACGGCTAGTTCACGTATCTCAACACAACCACCATACCGGCCCAGCCCGCTGCATGTTTGCTACTCCGCCGGCTTCAGTGTCAGGCCCCGCAGTTCCATGCCCTTCTCTTTCTTGATGGTGGGGACCATGACCTTGAGTGTGTTGACGCCCCGCTTGAGGCGCACAAGGACGGCCTTCTTCCCCTTGAATTCGCCGCGTGTGGAAGCGGTCTTGCAGACCTGGCGCTCCGCTCCCTTGGTGGCCTCCGTGCCTCCCGTCCCGAACACGAGGCCATTGGGCGCCAGCAGCGGTAGCGTCTTCCCATTCACGATGAACTCCACTTCGCTGCCACCCTGACCGGCCTCAACCGCGTAGTCGAGCCAGACCTGGTAGTTGCCCGGTTTCGGGACCTTGAAGGACCACTCCACGCTGTCCTTCGGGTTGATCCAGTTCCCCGCGTGGATGATGCCATCACTTGATTCATAGCGGATCCGCATCCCGTGGGGACCGTCAAGCAGGCCGTACAGAACGGGCAGGTCGATGACGCCCTGCGCGTCGGGGGTAATCACCATCGGCTCCACCTGAGGCGGGCCGTTGAGTTCGACGGTGATGACACTGGCGATCTTGTCAGGCGCTTTCTTCGGCAGCTTGATGATCCAGTCGTCGCCATCGCGCTCGGACTCCAGGGGCGTCTTGGCGTCGTCCAGCACGTACGCCTTCTTGACCTCGTTGGCCAACCGGGGCAAGCGCGCGACGCGATCAGCGGGCCACTCGAAGACGTGGACGTACAGCTTGTCACCTTTCGTCGTGACACGCCCGTAGAAGGGAAGCAGGTTGAAGGGGCTGGCCGTGGTGTCGTAGATGGCCTCCGAATACTTGTCCATCCACGCGCCGATGGCGTTGAGACGGTCGACGAACTCCCTCTGAATCGTGCCATCAGGCTTGGGGCCGATGTTGAGGAGTAGATTCCCGCCCTTGGAGACGATGTCCACGAGCATCCGGATCAGGAACTCCTTGGTCTTGTACACTTTCTCGTTCTTGTCATAGCCCCACCAGTGGGATGTCATGGTGATGCAGGCTTCCCACATGACTGGGTCGCCGTTCTCGTCGAGCATGCCTGTTGGGGGGATGCGCTGCTCGGGAGTGACCAGGTCCTCTTTCGTGAAGTGGCGGTCGTTGATGAGGATGTCCGGCTTAAGCTTGCGCGCCATGGCGTTCGTCTCGACTCCGCTGAGCTCCTCGGGCTTGTTCATCCATCCGCCGTCATACCACAGCACGAAAGGCGCAGGCCGGTACTCGGTCATGAGCTGCGAGATGTGCTCGCGCATGTATGCGATGTAGTCCATGACATCGTGACCCTCCGCCGGGCGCTTCTCGGCCTCCCACTCCAGGCGGGGGAGGTAATCGTCATGGTGCCAGTCGAGGATCGAGTAGTAGTAGCCGACGGTGACGCCCTTCTTTTCGAATGCCTGGGTCATCTCGGCGATGACGTCCTTGCCATAGGGCGTGTTGGTGACCTTCCAGTCGGTGTTGTGCGCGTCGAACATGCAGAAGCCGTCGTGGTGTTTGGTAGTGACCACCATGTACTTCATCCCCGCGTTCTTCGCCAGGTCCGCCCACTCGTCCGGATCGAACTTCTTCGGGTTGAACTTGGGGACGAGTTTGGCGTACTCCTCTTCGGGAATCTGGTCCACCGTGCGGATCCACTCGCCCTTGCCCAGTCCGGCGTAGATGCCCCAGTGGATGAACATCCCGAACTTGGACTTGCGGAACCACTGGCGAGTCTGTTCGCGCGGGGACGGCTTGGCGGCGCGCTTCCGGGTGGTCTTGGCCATGGTCAAAGGGCCTCCTGTGATATGTGCGGAACGCCCGGCATGATCGACAACCATCGACGCGGCCAACTTTCGTCGGTTCGTGTGGCGTATCCTCCGTCGTGTGTGTTCCGCCGCAGCATCAGACGGCGCGGCGCAGCAGCGCCCGCGTGTCCACGAGGCAGTCCAGGAGGTCCGCCTGATGGTACGCGCACTCGTGGAAGTCCTCGCTCTGCACGGTTCGCCCGCAGATCACTCGCTCCTCGCCCACAGGGAAGTCGTAGAGGCGGCAGAGACGCGCCACGTGTGGTACTTCTGACCGTGGTTCTCCCATGTGTCCCAGTCAATAGCGCCGTCCTCGCGGACGCAACTGAGCAGGAACTGTGTCGCGCGCTCAAGCGACGCATCCACCGCCTCCCGCAACTCCGCCGGCAACAGGTCGGCGTCGATCAGGTTCTGGAAGACCCAGCACACTGTGGCTGTGTATGAGATGCTGTTGTCGTCGGCGTAGCTGGAGTAAGGCAGCATTCCGCTTCCGCGCTGACAGCCGATGATGGCCTCGATGGCCCGGACGGCGCCCGCGCGGAACTCGTCCCGCTCCTGGGGGACGTCCGCGACCGCCGCTCCGATCAGCAGTGTCTCGGCGGCGTGAGCGGAGCCGTTCAGGATCAGCTTGTCGGGCGGGTAGCCCTCGGAGTGGAGAAAGTTGCCCGGGTCCGTCTCGACCGTGATCTGCCAGCGTGCCGCCTGCAGGAGGAACCGCGTGTAGTCATCCCTCATCCCTCGCGGGCAATCCGAGCCGCAGGGCGTCGTGGAGCCCGTGGCATACCACCCCGAGAGAGATCGAGCTCCGCTCGAATTCGAGGTGGAACTGGGATGGCTTGTCATCATTCGTGATCTCGAACATCCCGCCATCGTCGTGCTGACGGGTGATGATCCAGTCGAAGGCCCGCTGCGCCCGCTCGCGCAGGTCGTACTGCGGCATCTCATCGCAGAGCTTCATGAAGGCAAGAGCCGCGCTGCCGACGGTGCGGTTGTGATGACTGCCGCCCGCCCGGTAGTCGAGTACCGGGATGTGGTAGGCGAGTTCGCTCCAGAAGCTGCCTGCGTACTCCCCGTCTTGCTCCTGCGCGTCCACCAGGTAGTCTGCAAGACCTGTGATGAGGTCATCTGAAGCGTCTTGCAGTGAGACGATGGGCTGGCTCATGTCTTCCTCCGGTTGCGGGGCCAAGAACTGGCCGTCTGCGTGCCGCCCCGTAGGATAAACCACGCCCGCCGACAGCGCCAGCCCATCTGGGTTGAGGATTCGGGCGGACCAGCTCTCGCGGCAGGCGATGCCGGCGGGTGCCCGGAAGGGATGGAAGAACGCCTCCGCCGCGTTTGCCTATGGGCCAGCCGGCGGCTGAGGCTGCGTCTCGAAGGGTCT
>JALGSS010000699.1 GCA_029821745.1 Candidatus Zipacnadia bacterium | reverse complement strand
TCCACAAGGGCCAGTTCGCGAGGAGATCGTCCCAACTGGCGACGTTGTACGCAGGCATCTGCCGCAATATGTAGGGCGATGCGCCTCCTTTCGAGCCGTATAGCTTGTCGCCCAGGATCGGGCGCAGTACCTCCTCGGTGATCGTGTTGTAGAAGTCGGCGAACCGCTCCCGGATGAAACGTGTGGCGTCGATGATGCCCGGTTCGCCGGTCTCTGGCGGCTGCACGTCGTCGAAGGACTGATAGGCGGTCCGCCAGCGCGCATTGAGAACATCAACCATGCCATGCCGGGCCTTCAGCCAGTCCCGGAACGCCTGCAGATAGGCAGGATGACCCTCGAAGCGCTCAACGCCGCCGGGATCGACCTCATTGCCCAGCAGAACGCCGGCGACGGACGGATGTCCCTTGAGCGCTTGGGCCCACGGAAGCAGCGTGCCGGCCGCTTTCGCCGTTGGGTCCCTCAAGGCTGCCTCGATATCGCCACCCTCGCCGGGAGAGCCATACTGGATGTTGTGCAAAAGCCAGACGTCCATACCGTGGGCGTCGCACCAGTCGAGGGTCGCGTCGACGACCTTGCGCAGATCGCTACCTTCGTGGGGTACGGTCCAGACCCATGACGCGATCTTCACCATGTTGAACCCGTCCGCCTTGATCGCCCCGAGTTGCGCGAGGGACTCGGCGGGCGTGGCAGGCAGGAAGTATACAACGCCGTGCTGCAGCGGCTGCCCGACTACAACGCCGCAGACGATGGCGACCAGCACGCACGTCCCAGCTTTCAGCATGTGAGGCCCCCTGTGCAAACTGCCGGACTGTACCGAGTGCTGTGGACCCATCGGCGCCTACTTCATGCAGGCAGTGCGCCCGGTGCCGTCCGTCGTGAAATGGTTGCGCACGCAGTTGCAGCAGACGCCCTTGTTATCGCACGGCTCCCAGGCGCAAACGCAGAACTCAGTGTTGCGCGCCTGGTTCGTGGCACACTTCGCGGCGACTTTGGAAGAGAGTGATAGGCTGCTCGATTCGCGCTGCGCTCCGCGCATACAGGCTGTCTGCGATCCGCTGGCGGCATGGGCCTGGATGCACTCGCAGCAGATGCCTCGGTTGGTGCAACTGTCGTTGGTACAGGGGCACATCTGCAGGTTGACGGCGTAGTTCACGCAATCCACTGAGGCCATGGGCATGCCGTATCCTCCATTTGGTGGATCTGTGTCCGGGCCGACGCATTTCGCCACCGGAACAGGCAATACCTCTCGTGTTGTCAATAGCCCGCATCGTAGCGCATCACCAATGCCACCACATGAACCGCCCAGCGGCGCCGCGCGGTCGTGGAGGTGCCGACTTTCCCGCGTCGAACCTGTCTGTCGTGTTCGCGCAGAATACCGCCCCAACCACGCAGGAGGCAAACCCATGTCACAGGCAAAGTCGTCAGCACAACTCATCGTCTACGCCGGCAAGCAGAATGATGATCTGGCCGGAGTACTCGCCGGCCTCGCCGGGATCGGCTATGACGGCGCCGAAATTGGGTCGAACTTCATCGACGAAGACTGGGATGTCGTGAAGAGGGCATTCGACGACGCGGGAATCGAGTGCTCGGGAATCCACGCAGGTTTCGCGATGATCAGCGACCCCGAGTGGCAAGCCAAGGCCATCGACTTCTTGCAGACCATCGGCAGCAAGTACAGCATCTGCTCGGGCGTCGCCGAGGGCGAAGGGATAGCGCAGTACGAGAACGCGGCCGATCCGTTCAACGCGTGGGGCTCGAAGTGCAGCGCGAACGGGCTGACGTTCTGCTACCACAATCACGGATGGGAGTTCGAGGCCTTCGACGGCGTCAAGGGCATCCACCGCCTGTGGGAGATTACGTGTCCGGAGGCCGTGAAGTGGAACATGGACGTCTACTGGGTCACGGTGGGCGGCGAGGTCCCTGCGGAGCTCATCGCCAAGTATAGCGAGCGCCTCGGTTACTACCACTTCAAGGACGGGCCGTATACCCCCCAGGGCACCGTGACGCCGGGGCCCTACGAGTTCATGGAGCTCGGCAAGGGGACAGTCGACCTGAAGGCCGCACTCGACGCAGCGCTGCAGCACGGTGCAGAGTGGATCGTCTACGAACAGGACCGAAGCGAGCTCGCACCGGAAGAGGCTGCGCGTATCAGTCTCGAGTACCTCAAGTCGATAGGGCTCTAGATTGGGAGGTCTCGAATATGGACAAGCTGACTATCGGTCTGATTGGGTGCGGGGGCAACATGGGCGGGCACCGCAACGCGTATGAAACGCTGTGGAATGCGGGCTTCCAGGACTTCGAGATCATCGCCTGCTGCGACATCGCGAAAGACAAGGCGAAGCGGATGGCCGAGGGCGTCGCAGCGTTCCAGGGCACGACGCCCAGCGTGTACAACGACGTCGAGGCCCTGCTCAACACGGAAAAGGGACTTCAAGCCGTCGACATCTCCCTCGTTCACCGCGCCCACCATGAGGTCGCAATCCCGTGCTTCGAAGCGGGCAAGCACGTGACGATGGAGAAGCCCATCGCGATCACCATGCGCGCCGGGAAAGTGATACTGGACGCCGCAGAGAAGGCCGGGACTAGATTCCAGATCGCCGAGAACTACCGCCGGGCTCCGGAACAGCGAGCGATCAAGTGGGCGCTCGAGACCGGCCGGATTGGCGACCTGCGGATGCTCTTCTGGGTGGATGTCCGGGAGCGCCTCTGGTACTGGACCTGGCGTGAGCACCGAGACCAAGCCGGCGGCGGCTGGCCCTTGGACGGTGGCGTGCACTTCGCCGACCTGTTCCGCTATCACGTCGGCCCGGTCGAATCGCTCTACGCGGAAGTGCGCGACTTCTTCCCCCACAGGTATGCTGAACGAGAGCCCGTGGGTGGCGAGTTGATCGACGTCGATGTCGAGGACACGACCCTTGCTGAGATGCGCTTTGAGGGTGATGTCACGGGCTCGTGGATTTCCACCAGCGCAGCCCCGGGATGGGACTTCGGCGGACGAGCCATCTACGGATCAGAGGGCACGATCCAGTGGGGACGCGGGCTCAAGTCGCGCGCCGAGGAACTCACCATGGACGAAGTGATCACGGAGTACCGGGGGCAG
>JALGSS010000698.1 GCA_029821745.1 Candidatus Zipacnadia bacterium | reverse complement strand
CCTGCGGAGCGTGCGTTCAGTCCTGCCTGCTTCGCTCACGGAGTCGCCCTCACCTGCCCCCAGGAGGCGCGCCCACTTCCGGGCGAGATGACGCGGCCGGGCGATGCAGGGCGACACCCCTGGATCGGCGAACAGGTTGCTGCGACGAGGGAGTTGATGCTGATGCACGTCCCGCATGGACTGGTTAGACTGTGCGCGCCTCTAACATTGGTGGCGGCACTAGCCACGAGCCTGCCCGATGCCATCCAGGCGCAGGAGCCCCCGAGGCCGAGCGCGCACCGGGCCGTGTTCGATCCCGTCGACTATGGCGCGGACCCGTCGGGCAAGACAGACAGTTCCCCCGCATTCCAGCGTCTTGTGGCGGACATGGGCAAACTGCGCCGGGCGAAGATCGTCATCCCGCCCGGCGTGTACCTGCTTTCGGCGCCGATTGAGATCAGCGCATCGGGCAATCTGGAGACCTACGGCCTCGCGATCGAGGGTGCCGGGCAGGACGTCACAGAACTGCTCGTGGACAATCCCCAAGGAGGCATACTCTGGCAGGGCGAGCAGATGAACATGCTGTCCGTCTCGGTCTCCGACCTATCCATCGTGGCGGCGCGTGACCACGCCGGAGTGGGCCTGCAGTTCAGCAAGCGCCTCCTGGGCGTGAAGCACCGGACACAGTTCCTGGCTGAGAATGTGCTGATCCGGGGGGCCAGATTCGACGTCGGCAGCTTCGACACGGGCCTCGTGGTCCGCGGCGCCTGGTACCCGCGGCTGAGGAACGTTCAGGTGGCGGGCCCGTACGGCGTGGACGAAGAACGCACTCTCAACACCATGTCCGAGGGCATATTGCTGGAAGACTCCTACAACCCGATGATCAGCTACTGCCGCGTCTGGTCGGCGGGGGACGGACTCATCCACCGGTCAGGTGAGGTCCCCGTGGAGGACGGGAGCATCATCAACAGCTACTTCGTGGGCGTCAAGCGCGGGATCGTGGTGCAGCTCAAGGAGGCCGGCCAGTGGGAAGAGCCGGGCCTGCGAATCTCCCGGTGCCACATCGCTTACCGCGACTATGGGGTGACCATCCGCGGCAACAGACAGGCCACCATCGACCATTGCCTCTTCTACTGCATGGATCGGGCCGGCGCGGCCTTCCCAATGTACCAGGATTCCGAGCCCCGGGACTTCATCCCGGTCGACATCGACCTGGAGGCCGCCGGGGACGTCATCATCGACGGCAACCTGTTCACGGAGCCCGCGAATCCCGCGCGTGTGGCAGTGCGCATCGGCAAGCAGTCGGGGTACGTCCTAATCCGGGGCAACCAGTTCAACCTGGAGGGCCTCGCGGTGCGAAACCTGTCACCGCAGCCGAGCTGGTCGCAGGGCAACTTCTTCGGTGGCAGGCGCAATTTCACCCGGAGCGGCCCCAGACATGATGACCAGACGGGAACGCTGGTGATCGACGAACTGAACTGATCCCGCAGGCCCGGAACACTCTGGTCGTGTTGAGAAAACCAAGGACGCATGGCCGTGGGGTGTCACGGTTCGTGTGAAGGGGCCCAACGAGGGCTCTGAGACGCACACGCGTCAAGCGGCTCGCGAAGTCACATGAAAGGGTGCCACTGGCACTCCCAGTGCCAGTGGCCGTTGCCGTCGCACACGACCAGGCACCCCGTGCCTATGATTGTGCTTCCTCAACGCGACCCGCTCTGGCCGGGGAGCGACATCTCACCAGATGCGCAGGTCCTCAAGCATGCCCGAAGCATCCGCGTAGTGCAGGAAGGGCGGCCAGAACCGGTACGGCTCGCAGGCCGCCCCGCCAACCCCCATCTGAGTGCCGTGGACGGGGTCTCGGTGAACGAGCGCAAGCTTGAAGTTGAGGAGCCCCAGCCGCATCCACTCAGGGTCGCCCGTCTGCTCCCACAGGTACCCCATAGCCTCCAGGATGAAGTCGCTCTCGCCAGGGGCGAAGTAGTTCCGCCGCAGGAGCGAAGTCTTCGTCCCAAAGCCCTCCGGCGTGAGAAGCGTCTGCTTCGCGAGCTCCATGGTCGTCGCGAGCAGCCGCCAGGCGCGTTCGTCGCCGGTGATGCGGTGGTAGTGGGCGAGTGCCTGCCCAATGACGCCTCGGCCCAGCGTCGTGCATCCCTGCTCTCCCTCGACGACCGCGCCCGCGTATCCGTACGCCAGGTCGCCGTCCTCCTCAAGCCATTGCTCGAGCCAGTCGAGGATCGCGTTGCATGCCGCCACGTATCGCTCGTCGGGGAAATGCTCATTCATCGTGGAGAGCGCGACTAACGGCCACCCCTGCACGCGTTCAAGCTGCTTGACGCGGTGGCGTCCGGCCTCGATGGCCGCGCGGAAATGATCCGCCCTTGCCACGGCCACCTCCCGAGCCCGTTCATAACCCGTCAGCAGGTACAGGAGCAGCGGCCCTTCGAGCCACTGGTGGCAGAGCGTCGGCGGGGAGTACGCTCCGTGGGAGACCTGGTGGTAACGCTGCCCTCCCACCCAGAGCGGGTCGGCGGCTTCGTGGTGAGTATCAACGTCGATCATGTGGTGGATGATGGCCTGCGCCGCGGCAAAGGGCTTCGGGTACCCGGTCCGGAGCATGTGAAGAAGCATAGCCGCGCCGAAGTCCATCTCGTTGTTCTGCCACTGTCCCCCGCGACCCGGGCTCCACACATCACCGAAGTCCAGCACCGTCGAGCCGCGCATGCTCTCGGCGGCGTTGCCTTCCCACTGCTCGAAGAAGCGCCGCATCGTGAACTCGAGCCACGGGTACTTGTCGGGCTGGTATCGCAGAACAGGCCCCAGGGCCTCCGTCCGCTGCAGCCAGTTGGACTCCCCGAAGGTGCACGCGACCGGTTCCTCCAGCGCAAGGACCAGGCGCTTGTACTCAAGGACGTCGGACTCGCTGCGGAGCGGCTCGTCGCTCCATGGTGCCGTCGATCTCGGCCAGCCGATCCTCGCCCATCGCGACGTGAGGCCGAAGCGTGTCCGCGTCGTACCTGGTCTCCGGTAATGAGCCTCTTGCGAAATGCGCTGAGCCCTTGCGTGCCCTGGGCTGCGGGGATCGCGAAAAAGTCGTTTCCCCCAAGTGCCGGGGACGACAGGGGT
>JALGSS010000697.1 GCA_029821745.1 Candidatus Zipacnadia bacterium | reverse complement strand
GGAGGACAGGGCAACGGTGGGAACCGACCCGAGCGCCATGGCGGTGCCATACGGCACGGGCGGCGCCCTTCGGGGTGTCGCCTGTTTCGTGGCTGCCGTTGGCCAACACGCGGCCAATCCCCGTGCCGTGGCACGGTCTTCGTGTTCGTCGTCTCCTCACCAGCCAAGTCCCGGTTCACTTTCGGGAGAAGAGCCCGAAAAGAGGGAGATGCGCTCTGCGGGAAAGGGCTCGTCCCGCTGCCAAAGAGGAAAGGGGTGTCAATCATGTGGTCCGCTCTAGCGTTGCTGTGTGTGGCCGGTTCGGGACTCACGGCCAGCACGGAGGCTCCGGTCACGTTTCCCCGGAAGCCGACGGCCAGATCGGAGGCCGGCGGTGTGCGCATTGAGTTTACGGTGAGCCGCCAGACGGACGTGGCGGTCTTCATCGAGGATGCGCGGGGCAAGATCGTCCGGCATCTGGCGGCCGGCGTCCTGGGCAAGAACGCGCCGCCACCGCTGAAGCCGAATTCGCTCGAACAGTCAATCGTCTGGGATGGCAGGGATGACGACGGGAAGGCGGCCGTTGGCGGGCCTTTCAGGGTTCGCGTGGCGGCAGGGCTACAGGTGGATCATGCCGGAACGGTATTCTGCGAACGGGCCGGCCCGAATTACATCGGCGGGGTAGCGGGCCTGGCGGCCGGACCGGACGGACGCCTCTACGCCCTCAGCCCGCGCGGGGGCAAGGGCAGGCCCCACTGGCGCGGGACGATGCTGGTGCACGTCTTCCGGCGCGACGGGTCCTACGAGAAGACCATTAAGCCGCCGCCGGCGCACCTGCCCGAGGATCGGCTGAAGGCCATCGGCGCCTTCCGCAATGACGAGGGCGCCCTCACCCCGCTTCTGTTTCATCCCTGGACGATGTCCTTTTACCCCTATTCGGACATAGCGCACCAGATGGCGGTGACCCCTCGGGGACAGTTGCTGCTGGCGGTCGTCCCGGTCTGGCCGAAAAAGGGCACGGCAGATCGGCCGTGGAGCCGGGACATGGACCCGAAGCCCGGCGCGCACCTGGCCTTGATCGACGGCGACGGCGGAATCCCATTTCCGTCGTACGCCGGTCCGGCGCTGCTCGGAAAGACCCGGTTCGGGTTCCCGTACCTGGCAGTCCGTCCCGATGGCAGGGCGGCCTACGTGACCGGTCTGGGCAAGGATTCGCACGCCGTTTACCGGGTGGGCCTGCCCGAACGCGGCCCGGCGGAGGTCTTCTTCGGCCAGCCGCGCGAGCCCGGCAGCGACCAGACCCACCTCAACAATCCCCGCGGGATGGCCTGCGACGGGAACGGACACCTCTTGATCGCCGACCAGGGGAACAACCGCGTGGTGGTCATCAAGGAGAAGGACAGGAGTTTTGCCGGCTCGATCGCGGTGGAGGCACCCGCCTGGGTAGGCGTCAACCCCAAGACCGCGGCAGTCTACGTGCACAGCAAGAATAGTCTGCTGAAGTTCTCCGGCTGGGAAGACCCCAGGAGGATCAGCCGCCTGGACCTCCTGGACCTTGGCAAGCGCTTCCCGGCGGTGTCGGAGACCTCAGGCTACAGGAAGAACCTGAGAATAACCTTTGCGCTGGATGCGTCGGCCGAGCCGGCGGTCCTGTGGATCGGCCGGAACATGGGCACCAAGGCGTTGCTCCTGTGCGAGGACCGCGGCGATACGTTTACGGACCCGCAGCCGGCGGGCTATTACAACAGCCCCAGTTTCTGGAACCTGTCGACCGACCCGCTGCGCAGGGAAGTAGCCTGCCGATCGGTGGACCCCGAGGTGGGCGGCGCGTGGGGACACATTCTCCACATCCTCAACGAAAAGACCGGTGAAATCCGCCGCGTGGACGTCAAAGGCGCCTCCAAGTCCCTCGGCGGTCCGGCGATGACCCATCAGGGCGCCATCTACCGGCTGGGCCTGGATGGCCAGATATTCTGCATGGGGGTCAGCGATTCCATCAGCCGACACGACCGCACCGGCAAGTGGATGCCCTACCAGGAGACCACGGGCTGGGTCAACGAAGCGATGAACCCCAGGGCGGGCCTGATGGAAAACACCAGGACCGGGCAGTCCGGCTGGACCCGCGACTTCTGCGTTGACCGGCGCGGGGACGTGTACCTCCACCACCGCTTCGGCCAGCGGGGCGAAGACCGCTACGCCCGGCTCAATCAACACCCCATCCGCATCGACGTGTACGACGGTTCGACGGGAAAATTCAAGCGGACGGTCATCACGACCGCCAGCCGTAACGCGATCGGCCCACGCGTCGATCCGAGGGGCAACATCTACCTCGCCGAGGCCGTCAAGCCCGCCGACGACCTCTATCCGCCCGAGTTCAGGTCGCACCTTGGCGGGCGTCCCAACGAGTTCTGGTACGCGTGGATGTACGGGAGTCTCATCAAGTTCGGGCCCCAAGGCGGGGCCGTCTGGTGGCCCGCGGAGAAGGAGGGCACCTTCCTGGCTGAGGACCTCCTGGCCGCCCTCCCTGCCTCCCTCCAGAAGCAGAATGTCATCGGCTGCTACGGCGGCCGGATCGACCGGCGCACGGTCCTCCAGGGCGCCGAGTGGTGCCGTTTCGGCTTCTCCCACGTCAGCCAGAAGCCGCTCTGCCACTGCATCGCTACCGACTTCGACGTGGACGATTTCGGGCGCGTGTTTTACCCGGACCTCCTGCGCTTCCGCGTCCAGGTGGTGGACACCAACGGCAACGAGATCCTGACCTTCGGCGGGTACGGCAACCAGGACCACCGCGGCCCGGAAAGTTACGTGCGTGACCCCAGTGACGGGTCCCTGCGGCCCCGCCGAAAGGATGACCCCGAGGACCTGGTCAGCCCGTTCGGCAGGCCGGAGGTCGCGTTCGCGTGGATCATCGGCCTGGCCGTCAGCGACCGGTATGTCTATGTGGCCGACGAACTGAACCAACGGGTCCTCCGGTGCAGACTGGGTTACTCGGCCGTGGAGACGTTCCAGGTGCCGTAGCACTACAACGCTACAATCGGATTTGCACCCCCTCCCTGGCCCTCCCCCGTCAAGGGGGAGGGGACAAACCCGTCCCCCTCCCCCCTCCGTGGGGGAGGGTTGGGGTGGGGG
>JALGSS010000696.1 GCA_029821745.1 Candidatus Zipacnadia bacterium | reverse complement strand
CGGTCTGCGCAGCATACCCCACCGTGCCGTTGGCCGTAAAGCGATAAATCCCATAGGGTTGGAAAATCGCTCTGAACCGGATCCACGCGGTACACTTTTCGGAGAAGAGCCGTATGATTGAACGTACGTCGATTCTGGTCAACCAGTTGGTCTGCGGGTGGTATCGCCCATCCGGCGATCAAGGAGGGCCACGGATGGGCGTCTTGACGGTGATCTCGGCGCTTCTTCGAGTGCTGCTCGGGAGCCGGGCTGGTCTGGCCGCCGAAAACCTGGCACTTTGGCAGCAACTCGCCGTTCTCCAGCGATCGGTCAAGCGTCCGAGTTCAACGTCGCCACCGCC
The DNA here is from genome assembly GCA_029821745.1 of Candidatus Zipacnadia bacterium. GTDB lineage: Bacteria > Armatimonadota > Zipacnadia > Zipacnadales > JABUFB01 > JALGSS01. The sequence continues at coordinate 2,768 of JALGSS010000696.1, read as the reverse complement.
GGCGCTGGTCAGCGAATGTTCTCTGCCTCCGCCTTCAGGAGCAGCAGTGTGCGCCGCAACGTCGCCGTCGCCGTCGCCTTCGCCGGCCAGCGCCACTGCTCCGCTTTCGCTCTGCGAAACGGCCGTCTACGCCGCCACGGCTCGTCGGCGGTGTCCTGCAGGGCCTTCAGCCCGCCGTTGACCGCGTCGAGTGCCGCCTCCGGCAAGTTCAGAAAGATGCGCGCCCGGGCCAACAGGGCCCACATGCTCACGTAGTTCGGACTTCGACGCGTGATATCTTCCAGGATCTCCTGGGCCTGGTCGAGGGCCGCGCGGGACTTGCGGTTGATCAGGTGCTGGGCCCTGAAAGCAAGCAAGCCGACATCCTGCGGATTCACTTCGAGCGCACGTTCGAGGAGTTCTTCCCCCTTGCTGCGGACCTCCGGGTCGCGGCTTCGTTCGTACAGCCTCACGGCGAACAGGACGGTTGATGGCCGCGTGCCATTGATCGCCAGGGCGCGTTCCACGGCCTTCACGGCGTCGCCAGTCTCTCCGCGATCTGAGCAGAAGCGGCTCAGACTGAGCCAGGCCTCCGGATTCTCGGGCTCGAACTGTGTGACGGCCTCGTGGTCTTCCCGGGCGTCATCGAACTGCCGAAGCGCTTGACGAACTGTGGCCCTGAGCAGGTGCGACGTCACATCCTTCCGGGTGTTGACGAGGTCGTCGCAGAGGGCCAACGCGATCGAGGCCTTGCCCTCGGCCATCAGAAGATCAATCCTTGCACGTTTGACGACCTCGGTCTCCTGATCCAGTCGGTCAAGTATGGCGTGCGCCTCCCGGAATTCGCGGCGCCCCTTCTTGAGGCCGGCCACGTACACCGCCAGAAGCGCGTTTTGTGGATCGGTTCCAAAGGCCTTCTCAGCGGCTTTGTCGGCCAGATCTATCGCCTCTATCCTTGCCGCCTCCGTCTTGCCTTGAAGGAGGAGCAGGTCGATTCGCGCGTCTGCGACGCTTCGCTCGTCGGGCTGCAATCCCTTGAGCACCTGCCAAGCCTCCTCGAAGTTGCCTCGCGCCATCCTGATACGCGCCACAGTGACCGCCAACGAGGCATTGGCCGGGTCTTGCTTCCAGGCTTGCTCCGCTCCGGGGTCCGGTTCTCCCTGGATCCCCCCCTTTGCGTCCCACCCGGCCGGGAACCAATGTTCCAGGTGGTCCCGAATCGCTTCGTGCGCGTCACGGGAACTCGGGCTCCGCTCGACAGCCGTCCGGAGTATCCCGTACGGGTCTCCGTGCACCTCCTCGCGCTCTCTGACGAGGAAGGCCAACTGGACGTGCGCCGGGACGTGGGTTGGCGTCTTGGCAATGACGGTCCGAAGGTCCGCCGCGGCATCCCCCCACCTGTCCAGATGTTCCAGGGCTAAAGATCGCTGCATCAGCGCTTCAACGTTGTCCGGGGCCACGGCCAGGAACTGACTGAGGACCATCTCCGCTTCCTCTGGCGAACCGGACTTCAGATAGAGCGTCGAGACGACGATCGCGGCCTCCGCATGGGCGGGGTCTTTGCGCAGGACACGGCGGTAGGCGAGAATGGCCTGGTCCCGGTGGCTGCGGACACGCCGCCTCGCTTGCACCGACTGCCGCCAGAGGTGGTGCTGCGCGACGGCGTATTTGAGCCAGATGTGGTTCTCGCCTTCGTAACGAGACAGATAAGTCCCCAGGCCGCTGGCGGCACCCCGCCAATTCTTCGCGCCATATGCTTCGAGGGCCTGTTCGAGGCCCAGGGCAGCCTTGCGCTCCCTGTGCCCTTTCCAGAACCCATGCAGACCGACCACCAAGGTGCCAAGCCCCAGCAGCAGCCCCACCGTCAATCGCCAGGTGCCTCTCGCTTTCTTTGATCCTTGTGTACCCGTCGAGCGCGCGCCCAACGAGCGCTCGGCTGGTCTGGAGCGCCTGCTGTTCGAGCGCCCCTGGACACACTCCCGCCCGTCTTCGGTCGAATCGTCAATCACCTGCAGCGCTCGTCAGTAGTTTCTCGGTCCCGGTCGCATCATGAACCGTGGTCATGCTTCGTGTGAGTGAACTGTTGCCCTTGTGCTGGCGTGGCAATCTGCCCATCAAGGCAGACGCCGGATCATGTGGAGCATAGTGAAACGCCACGTACGACCATTGCTCCCTCTGTATCGAGGCTGAGAGAACATCGCGACAGGCCTCTGGGCTACAGACGGATCCAACTTTGCGGCCGTGCCTCCCGGTCAAGGGCTCTTCAGTTTTCGCAGAAGCGCGTCAGCCTCGACTCTGTCCTTGGCGGGCAACGGTCCTGCCAAGGCGTCCTTGAGTAACTCAGTGGCCCCCCGCTTCGTGCCCTGTTCCGCCAACGCTCTCGCCACGTGGAACCGGGCGGAGGCCCCCGCGGTGCTCATCGGAGCGACCTTCTGCAGGCACTCTCTGAATGCCTTCTCAGGGCCCTCGGAACGCCCCATCCGAAGATAGATTACCGCGAGGGTGTCGTCAAGTCCCGAATGCTCTGTAGATTGACATCTTCAAGATCTGGCTCTTCTCCGAAAAGTGTACCGGCCACATCTCTATGGGGGCCAGTTCCCAAGCCCTTGGGATTTATCGCTTTACGGCCAACGGCACGGTGGGGTATGCTGGGCACACCGCCGCGGAGGATAGGCCAACGGTGGGAACCGACCCGAGCGCCGTGGCGGCGCCATACGGCACGCGCGGCATCCTTCGGGGTGTCGCCTGTTTTATCCCTGCCGGTGGCCCCAAAGCGACAAATCCCCGTG
>JALGSS010000695.1 GCA_029821745.1 Candidatus Zipacnadia bacterium | reverse complement strand
GGGGGCGGTCTACCCCAACACCCGACGCTTTGCTCCTGTGCTCTCCTTTCCCGTCTTGACACCGCCTCCACCCACGTCCTATCCTCCATACGCCGGGGTCATGAATAATCCCGGCTGACTGGCGGGGCCGCGTCACCACGTACACATGACGCGAATCCGCGCTGAACACGATCGCGTCTCCCACCGGTTCATCCTGGAGTTTGACCTCGCCTGCTAACTCGAACGCGCCATCGTGTACGTCGATGAACGACACCTGATCGTTTTTCAGATCGGCGGCGCGGCCATCCATGCCGACGGCCACAACCGCGGTCCGCTTGTCGGGCGCCATGCGGATCTCAGCCGCCCACACGGCCCGCGGCAGACCGCCAAGTTCAACCTTCTCCTCACGGCCGTCTCGCTCAAGGTCCAGTCTGGAGGCACTGGAGGCATGCGTGAAGTAGTAGTTTGTGGTGTAAAGAAAGCGCCCGTCCTTCGACAGGATGACGCCACCGTGGAAGTGGCGCTCACTGAACGGAAATGTCCGCAATCGCGTGCCCGTCGGCACGTCGTACTCTTCTATGGGCCCGCCGTCCTCGTTCCCCCAGTACGCCACGTAGAGGCGGGAGCCATCCGGCGAGAGGGTTATGCCGTGGATGCCCCCCTTCGTCTTGATCCACCGTTCAATGGTCAGCACAATCGCCCCAGGCTTTTCCGGGCCTTCTCTTTGACCAAGAGGCAACCCCGACGCGACGGCAACGGCCAAGAACACGCCAGCCGCTGACACCACAAGCGAAAGCCGGGACGTGGCGGCGGGCCCGCGACGCCGTTCGGCGAGAATGGACTCGGCGCGGCGAAGGAACGCACTCTTGGACAGAACGATGCCCGCGGCCGAGTTGCACGCGAGGCGACGGCGCCTCAAACGCCTTGCCAGCCGCGTCAGCATCCTGGCATACGGGACGGGCTCGCTGAACCCGTCCAGAACCGCGTCGTCAGCGGCCTGCTCCGAGTGTGTCGAGATGCGGTGCGCGGCGAACCACACGAGCGGATGAAAGAAGAGGGCCGACTTGACGAGTGACACCAGGAGCAGCAGACGAGCGTCGCGCCTGGCAGCGTGCGCCAGTTCGTGCGCCGCAACCGCACGCAGTTCCTCGTCCGTGGCGTTGTTCGCCAGGTCAGGCGGCAGGAGCACGAACGTCCGGAAGACGCCTGCGCTCACGGGCGCCGCCACGCATTGGCTTTCCAGGATCAGGAAGTCCCGACTCAGAGCGAAGTGGACCCTCACTTCGCGGAAAATCGATAGCACGCGCTCGTCGGCCACGAGCGTTGCCTTGTGGACCCACCTCACAACGCAGAGGTGGCCGGCGATGATCCACCCCCAGAAGACGACAACAATACCAGCGTATGCGAGCAGTCCGAGCGCCCACGGGTAGCGCCAGAGCGGCAGGCGCGATGTGGCAACCGGCTCTCGGTCGAGGACGCTTGCGGTCTCGCGCCCTCGCGTGTCCGGTTCGTCCACGGCCGTCGGAGGTGGCCCGACAGCCGACTCCAGCGGTGAGGTGGGAGTGGGCCTCGCTGGCCGCGGCCGAACCGGCTCTGAGGGAAGCACAGGCTGACGAGTCCGTACGGGCTCGGGCTGCGCATAGGCCGGCATCAGCGGTACCTCAGCCAGCCGACCGGCGAACCGGCCGGCCAAGGAACTGAGAAGCGGCAAAGTCGGTGCAAGCAGAATCGCGGTCATCCAGAGCGTGCATCGGTCGGACGCTCGGGTGCGTCTGAGAAACCAGGCAAGCGCCGCGACGCCGACGAACACGACAGAGGAGTGCCAAAGGACACGCGCCAGATACGCGAAGAGATCGTATCCGGCGGCGTCGAGGCTCATCCCCCACGCCGACTCGCCCCCAGGCATGTCAGTGCTCCCGTTCCCGCTCTCGAATGAGCGCCTCGATCCGGTCCAGGTCCTCGTCGGAGATCATGTCCTCGCGGATCAGATGGGCCACCAGACCGTACGCCGAGCCGTCGAACAGCCGGGTCGCCACGTCTCGCATGTCCGAGCGGACGACCTCCTCCCTGGTGACCAGCGGATAGAAGACGAACGTCCGATCCTCCTGGTCGTGGCCGACCGCTCCTTTGGCCTCCAACTTGCGCAGGAGCGTCTGCACGGTGCTGTGGGCGATGCGTTTCCGGCGGGTCAGCGTCTCCGTAATCTCGCGGGCCGTCGCCCTGCCGCGATTCCACAGCACTGTCATGATCCGCAGTTGCACCGTGCCCATTCGAGTCCGTGCATCTCTGGGCATCCGATTCTCCCCCCTCTCACGGTCCGGCAACGTCTGTCTACCCGAGTAAATCTACCGCGTAGAATACGCGGGGAGTTGCCGTGCGTCAAGCGTCTTCTTGGGCTTTTCCAGGTCGGACGTCTCGAGAGTCTCGTCGGCTGGACTCCGGAGCCTTTTTACCACCACCGGATGATGGGCGTACCGCACCGGCACCGAGTAGTCGTTGCCGTCGGACCGCACCAGCGACAGGGAACTGACCGTCGTCGAGACCGTCCGGCAGGCCTCGAAAGGCGTCGCCTGAAGGGGCAGGAAGGCGGCTTGATCGTCACCGAGCCGCACCGCCTTGCTCGACGACCTCCCCCGCAGCCCTCGCTTGCAGACGCCGGTCGAAAAGCGCGGCGGGTGGCGGCCGAAAACCGCGCCACGCGAGCCCTGCTCACGCCACCACCTGACGGCTGTCAGGTCCTCCCACGGTGACAAACCTGAACTGGGTAGGGAACGCCATCGGGCCACGCCCGCCGTGCGATGGTTCGAGACCCTTTTGGGGTCCGAGAGGGACGGGCGCGTTAACTTTCAGGGGGTCGTTCAACAGAGATTTCGACAGTCTTGGCGCAGATTTCTGGGGTCCGGGAGCAGCCCCCCTTGACCGCGCAGCCCCGGTAGTGGCGATTGAATTGTGGCTCTTCTCCGAAAAGTGTACCGCGTGGATCCGGTTCAGAGCGATTTTCCAACCCTATGGGATGTATCGCTTTACGGCCAACGGCACGGTGGGGTATGCTGGGCACACCGCCACGGAGGATAGGGCAACGGTGGGAACCGACCCGAGCGCCGTGGCGGCGCCATACGGCACGCGCGGC
>JALGSS010000694.1 GCA_029821745.1 Candidatus Zipacnadia bacterium | reverse complement strand
GCATCGCGCACTCCGTCGGGGCCGCCTGCGTCGGCCGTCCATTCGGGGTTGTTGCCGCTCACGTACACGCCGTAGGGGAATACGCTCCGCAGGGGATTCTCGGCACAGGAGGCCGTGCTCAGCGCAACGGCCACGAACAGTGTCACAAGCGTGGAGCCAAGCCAGAGCTGGCCTTGCATGATGGTGCCTCCAGGCCGGCAGGTAGGCGCGGAATACGAAGCTGCGTAACGACGGCAATATATTCGTCGTTCCTCGACGGGAACCTCCGGTCCGTGGTCTCAGTGACCGTGTCGAGCGCGCCGTGGTGACGTCCTTCACTGCCTCGTCGGCCACGGCTCTCGACAGTGTGGGACTGCAGGCGAACGAGACAACCAGGAGCACTGCTGGCCTGAGCAAGCCAGTATGCCCTCGCCGATCCGGCCTCGTTGGTCGGCGACGAGATGAGCTTCTCGGTCGCCTGCCCGCGACCTTACCTGCCCACGAACCACTCGCATTCGCCACGCGCATCCAGCACGGTGCTGCCCGCTGCCTCCAGGATCCGCGCCTCCACCGTGTGGTTGCCTGCCTCCGGCTCCCATGCGGCCGACGCCAGCGCGCGGTTCTCAAGCAGACTGTCTCCGGCGGGCACGCGCGGCAATTCCACACGTTCGAGTAGCTGCCCGTCCACGTAGAGGCCCACCTCGACGGGCCCGGCGTCCATTCCGCCGATATTGCTGATCGACGCCTGCACGCTGCACGTGTCGTCGCCTGCTCTCGTCACCCACACGCTCCCCGGCAGGATCGTCACCACCGGCTTGACGAAGTACTCGTAGCACAAGCTGTCGACGAACTGCTCATCCGAGATGAGCCCAGCGCGGTCACTCTCCTTCGTGTCGCCACCCACCAGCCCGCCGAAGATGCCGAAACCCCGCATCTCCGGCCAGTTACGCCGCAAGTGGCGCACGATGGCCTCCACCTGCCCCCGATTGAAGTTCTCCGGCCTCAGGTCGATGGAGGTGATGACCTGGGGGCCCTTACCCGTGGCGTTGAGCATGTCCACCTGCCGCGCGGCCCGCATCTTCATGTCCAGGAAGTCGTATACATTCTCCGTATAGAGGCCCTTTGGCGCGAAGTACGACACATACGACTCGATCACCACAAGGTCGCAGGCCCTCCGGTACAGCGCCGCCTGCTCCGGGTAGAAAGTGCCGCTCTGCCAAAGCAGAAAGAACTTGTCGGGATTGGCTTCCTTCGCCTTCGCCATACCTTGCAGGCACCGGACGAACTTGCCCACCGGAAAGCCCTTCGTCGGCGGCTCGTCGAGCAGCGTGAATGGGTAGTACCCGCACTCATCCACCGCGATGCCCTCTGTGCCGCCGGCATCCGAGTACATCCGCTCGAAGTCCTCTTCCGTCGCGTCCTTGGGGTAGTTGTTGCCCCACTTCCACGCGAGGGGCATCACACCGCGCTCCTGCCAGTGCGCAATCATCGTCTTGTCGAAGCCCCCGGCCCAGATGTTCGCCCAGCGCAGCCACGTCTTCTGCCCGAACCACGGGAACCACGGTTGCCTGCCCTGTATCACGATGGGCAGCGTCAGACGGGCCCCGTTGTTCGCTTCATTGGTCTCGGCGATCTCGTTGCCCGGATCAAGCTTCACAGCCACCGAGTATACGCCGTTCGCCCAGGCCTTCCACTCGTAGAGCCCTCGAGCCTCTCCCTCGCTCACCTGGAGTGTCAGGTCCGCGTTGCGCGTCCGCCCATCGGGCGCTGTGATCGACAGCTCCGCTGGGACGCTTTCACCGACGTCGCCTTCGACCTTCGCTCGCACGCCGATGGTCACGACATCCTTCTCGGCCGGGATGAGTGGCCGCGTGAATAGGCCCCCCGTGCTGTAGTGGTCCGTACTCACGGAGAGGTCAACGGCCCCCGCTGGGAGGCATGCAATCACACTGAGTGTCACCAGGAGTCCTGCCATCGGGCGCATATCAGCAACGCTCCTTCTGAGGTCTGCTTCCAGAGGTGGGGTCAGTCCGTGCACTGGCATGCCCACGGCGGCTGCCCGGAATGTCAGCCATCGATTGCGAAGCTTCGCCGATAGGGCCGGCGAAACCTGCACATGCGGGGCGTGGTGGTCGGGAGCGCGCGTCGCGGACAAAGAGCCCGAGACTCTTGGGCGGGTCCGGGTACCGAAGCTGCTGGTCATGGACCTTCGCTCTGCCGCCGTACAGGATGAACACCTTGTCCCCAATGCGCATCGGGCCGCTGACCGAGAACACCGTGCCGCAGTCGAACCTGCCGGGGCCGCCCACGGGGAGTATCGGCTGACGATTGTTCTGGCGCTCCCATGTCCACCCGTCTCTGCTGGTGACCAGTTGCAGGTCCATCGTCTGGTCGATTGTGTGGTGGCAGGCCACGAACCCGCCGAAGCCTTCTCTCATGCGGAACACAGTGAGCCAGTAGAACTGCAGATCCGGCGGATCATACTCGTCGGGCTCGAGTATCAGGATCGGGCCAATCCACTTCCCTCGGAAATGCCCCGTGGTCCACAGTGATATTCGCCGGTGCATGCCCTTCAGATTGTCGCGGTCGGTGGGCAGGTCGGGATTGTACTTCCATGTCTGCTGGTAGATGTGGTACTTCGCCTGCAGCCATGGGCACGGGCCTGGCTCGTCGACGGCGATCAGACAGCAACCGTCATTCCCTGCGGTGATGATCGGGTAGTCACTCAGCCGCCGCCAGGCAAAGCCGTCCGGACTTCCCGCAAGGCAGAACCCGTAGGGGTTGGCGTCCGTGGGCTTCTCCCAGTAGACCATCTTCCAGCGCAGGCTCTCGTCCTCGTCCGCGGGGTCATGGATCACCTGCTGGGGGAAGAAGACGCCCCAGTCCATCCTGCAGCCTGAGCCTCGCATCACCACATTGTGCCCCTCGCCGAGGTCGGGCTTCTCCCAGTGGAAGCCATCCCCGGTGTAGGCTACGCACAGCGCGTTCTTCGAGAAGTCCTCGCGGTTCCACACCAGGTAGTAGAGGCGCACGCGACCCTCATCTACATCGGGCATGACCGAGATCGCCCTGAGACTGGCCTCCTCTTCCCAGGGCCTATCCGGGGTCAATATGGGCGTGTCAGAGCGGTAGCGTATGGTGGAGCCGGGGCCTTCCATGGTCGGTCCTCCATCGATGGGCGTGTGTAAGCGAGGGACAGGCCTGAGTCACGCCGGGAAAGGTGCTGACACGATGTTCGGCCGGCCCATGGGTCACCTCGAGGAGTTAACGGGCGCTGTCAGTTGCTCGGGAGAACGGTGCGTTCGGGCATATCGGGCTCTATGGCTCAATCGCTCTCGATGGCCCCGATGTCAGGGCTCGCGCCCTGGTACGTGTAGCTCACCGGGTCGCCTTCGCGCCAAGCGATGGCCTTCTCCAGCGTCAGCACCGATGCATCTCTGTCGATGGCGAGGATCCGGACGCGCTTCCCACCAACCGTGATCTCGTCGCCGGGAACGACGACCTCGCCTGCACGCGTCTTGAGACCCGCGGAGAAGCAGTCGACATCTCCCACGGGGATTTGGGTGCCTGACCCGGCACGCGTCGTCTGAGTGAGAGGCGTGGCCGTGTCGATTCCCGGGCTGCCATCTGCCTGCCGGAAGTCGCCGTCATCCGGTGCGATGAAGTTCGCTCTGCCAAAGAGGGAATGGCTGTCCTGCTTCGTCGCAGCCACGTAATCGCGCCACCCGTCAGCGTCCGACAGCGAGTATTCCGCGTGCTTGCCGTCTGTCCTCCACAGCGCGCGGAAAGGCTCTGCGCCCCAGTACAGGTTACCGTCAAGCTCGGCAGCGATGCTCCCGAAGTACAGTAGACGCGCACCCAGGTTGCCCTGCACCAGGTTATTGAGGAAGCGATTTCGCCCAATCGGCGGGTAGCCGGGGACACCGTGTTGCAGACCTCCCCAGGAACTGACCTCCGCACCGTTGGCGTAGACCGTGTTGTGCACGAAGGCGTTGTGCTCAGCCCCCGGAGGGGCGCCAAGGTGGTAGTGGCGGCCCCCCGAGTACCAGAAGCCGCCCGCGTTGCCGCGGCAGCCCTTGGCGTTCCTCGTCACGTGCTGGGCCTGATTGTTGTAGATCAGGTTCCGCCGCACCAGCACCCACTCGCCCTGCGTGACACCCATGCCCTTCTGGTTCTCGTACACCCTGTTATTCTGCACGACGGCGTCGATGGTCTCATCCAGCCAGATGCCGGTTTCATGGTTGTAGACGATCCCGTTGGCGTAGCTGATGTTCCCCTCAATCCAGACGCGGCGACACAGGCTCTCGATCTGGATTCCCGACGCGCCGTTATGGTGGGTCTTGTTGCCTCTGATGAGGACGCCCTCGGATCGCTGGACCCAGATCCCTTGAATCGCCGAGTCATGAATATCATTGCGCAGGATGCGGATATCCTGATTCGCCACGTCCGGGGGGAACCTGTAGGTCAGGTAGATGAAGTCGGCCCCGTCGATGGTCTCGATATCCACGTCCCCGAGCTCCAGCAGGCCGGTCTTCCCGTCGGGCGAGTAGGGCTTCCCGCCCCAGTCGGGGTTGTTGCGGAGCACGAACCAGTCGCGCCCGTCTACCATCCGGACGCTCCCGCCGGGCAGCGGTTGGCCATCGGGGTTCGGGTCGCCTCCTGTGAACAGAAGAGCCAGGCCGGGGTATTCCACGCTGCCATCCGCGTCCTGACCTCGAAGGGTCCCCCCACGGACCTTGCTGATATCGAGGTCCTCGGTGGTGAATCGAGCCAACCCCGGGCCATGAGGCTCTACGGAGACAAGGCTCCCCTTGCCCCGCACGCCGTCGGCGGGAGCATAGACGCTCAGACCGTGCCCGCCGGAGTTGTGGTGGATGTGGTTGTCGGCCAGGACCAGGTCCGCGCAGCGTGTATCTACGTACACATTGCCGTTGCTGCAGTGGTGAACATGGCTATTCCGCAGCTCGCAGCTCTTGCACCGGCTGAGCCAGACGCCCATACGCGCTCCCGAGACGTCGACGCCTCGAATCTTGACGCCGGTCCGGCTCTGCGCGAGAATCCCCACGCCCTCGGAGTGGAAGTTCCTCAGAGTCAGGCCCTCAATCAGGACGTGATCGGCGGCTCCCCCCGTGATCGGCTTCTCGTCGGCGAAGGCTTTGATGGTCAGGGGTTGGTCTTCCGTGCCCCCGGAGTCCAGCGCAAGCTGTTCCTTGTACACGCCACCTCGGACCCAGATCGTGTCGCCCGCTTTCGGCTTCGGCTCCGTGGCGCCCGTTGCCCTGCCGAGAGTCCGCCACGGGCGCTCGCGCGTGCCCGGTCCCTCGTCGTCAGCCGGCCCACCCCGGGCCTCGACGTCCACGTAGTACTCGGTAGCGCCTGCTATGGCACAACATAGGGCGATCATGAGGCATCCTGCCAATGTCATCGCTGCAAGGCGGGTGTTCATCCGGTCCTCCGCTGG
>JALGSS010000042.1 GCA_029821745.1 Candidatus Zipacnadia bacterium | reverse complement strand
TTCGGCGGCCTTCGACGGCTCTTCGCGGGCATCACAATGCGGCTGTTCGCGAAGGTACCGATCGACGTCGCCGACAACAAGCCGACTACCCGGTTACCTTACGCACTTCCCATCGCCGTCGGCAGCGCCATCGCCTTCTACGTCTTGAACTTTTACAACGGGTAACGGAGCTCCACGGGCCGTCCTGAAACGCACCTTGATAACTGGATTCCCAATATCGAGGCGACTGTGGCTGGGCCGTATATCCAGCGCACAGGGGGGACACTGCCCAGCCACCTCGTAGCCAACGCATTCCATCATCTCGCGCAACACCAGGCGGCGGAGATCTGGGATCTGTAGTTCAGAGCCGATCGGCCGGTTGCGTCCAAGCGCCGACACCTGGAAGTTTGCGGGCGACGCAGTCGGGGTAGGATGGGGCGCGGGGAAGAGTCTGAGCGTGTCCCGGTCAGTAGACGGGCGACGTCCATACCGCAACGACTGCCGATGGCGAGTGTCAGCTAAGACAGCTAAGACAGCGGGGCTTGTCAAACGACCCTATACCTGTGCTATACTCTTAGACTAGATTACTAAGTTCAACACGGTCAGCGTCACCGACGAAACAGAAACAGCTTTCAACGCAGCAGAAGAAGGTGACTAGTCCATGCGCCTGACGCGACGTGTCGCGGTCGGGGTAGCTTTGGTGTGTGGGGCCTTGGCAGCGGCCCTCACCATCGTGTACCTACGGAGCATGCAGGCTCAGAAGCAAGGGCCTGCCAAACCGCAGACCATCGAAGTGGTCGTGCCACTCGTCGATATCCCCGCCAGAACCATCATCACGGCAGACGTCCTCGCTACGCAGAGCATCGAGATCGCCAAGGCGCCTAGATCGCCTGCGACGGACGCGAAGCAGATCGTTGGGTGGGTCACCGTTGAGGCCTTGGAGGCGCAGAAGCCTATCACCAAGGGCCAGGTGACTCCTAAGGGTACTGCTTTCGGCCTGTCCGGCCTTGTCCCACCCGGCCTGCGTGCGGTCGCCGTGGAAGTCGACCCCGTCGTGGGTGTCGCCGGCCTGCTGAAGGCGGGCGACCGGGTCGATGTGATCGCGACGTTCCAAGTCGGCGACGAGGTCATGGCACGGACCATCCTCCAGGACGTACTCCTTCTTGCGCTGGGTTCCCAGACTGTTGCGACGACGCGAGGCAGGAGACGCCCCACCTCAACGGGCGCGAGCGGCGGCATACCCGAATGCCACCTTTGCCGTGACACCCGAGGATGCGCAGCGTCTCGTGCTCGCAGACAAGCAAGGCGAACTGCGCCTGACCTTGCGCCCCGTGGGCGAGTCTGATTTCGTGCCGGTGTCCGTTCAGGACATGGCGGGAGTGGGCGGAGCCGAATATCTGCGGCTGCGCGCGCTGGAGAAGCCGGCGAAGGAGAAAGACGAAGAGAAGAAGCAGCCGGAGCCGCCGATGGCGCCGCCGTGGATGGGAGGCCCCACCGGGCCCGCGACGGCACCCAAGACCCAACCGAAGAAGCCTGAAATCGAGATCATCCGAGGCGATCAGACAACTAAAGTGGTTCCATAGGGACGCCCTTCATCCCCTTCCTACACTAATCACAGCACTGCAGCAATTTCTGAACCGTCGAAGCAACCATGTACCCCTGGGGAGGAACCAACAATGAAGCGCCGGCACCGGGACGACCCGGGCCCGGGCATCCTTCGTCCGTACAGGATGCTAATGATGGCCCTGGTGACAGGATGCCTTCTCGGCGTATGCGCACACACTGCGCTGGCCGCTGAGGTGCTGCTTCTTAAGCAGGACGACAGCAAGATCCTCACCTTCCAGAAGATGAAGCGGGTGTGGGTCACCAACCCCGAAGTCATTGATGTGCAGGTCAGTTCGTACAACGAGCTCCTCCTCTACAGCAAGACTGCGGGGCGCACCAAGCTGTACGTGTGGGACGCCAAGGGCCGGCACGAATATGCGGTCCAGGTGACCCTGTTGCCATCCGCCGAGCAGGCGGTCCGAAGGCTCTCCAACCTCCTTGGTCGTAGCTACACCTACACGATCGTGGACGACCAGACCATTCTGGTCGAGGGCGACGTCGCCACCGAGGCGGAGAAGGAGCGGGTCGGCAAGATCATCGCGGCCCAAAGCGACGGCCTCAAGGTCCTCGACCTTGTGATCGTCAGCCTCTCGAAACTCACCCCGGCCGAAGAGCACCGCCGCGCCTTCGAGAAGCTCTTCCCTCAACAGTTCCGCTACTCTTCCATCGATGACAAGACCCTCGTCATCGAGGGTGAAGTGGGGACCGCAGAGGAGAAGCGCCGCGTCGAGAAGATCCTCGAAGCCGCCAAGGCCATCGAAGTCGTGGATCTCGTTCGCTCCCTCGAGGGCATGAACACGCCCGAAGAGCAGCGGATCGCCAGCATCCAGCAGGCCATCGGCGACGAGTACGAGTACCTGACACTTGAGGGCTCGATTCTCGTCGTCAGCGGCGAAGCGTCCTCGGATCAGGAGAAGTCGCGGATCGACAAGATCATCGACGCCGCCGGGGCCGACGTGACCGTTATCAACGTCGTTGCGGTGAAGTCCGACGATCGCTCCCCCGCGGTGAAGTACGCGGAATTGCTCAAGCCCTTATTCGCGCAGGGCTACACCTTCACTCCAGTCGGGGACGACGGCCTGGTGGCCGAGGGAGTGGCCGCAACGCCCCAAGAAGCCTCCCGGGTCGAGGAAGTCCTCGCCCTGCTGGATGAGAAAATCGACATCGTGAACCTCATCAAGACGGCCCCGCAGGATCCGGCCCAGCGCGCTCTGGCTATGCTGGCCAAGAGCCTGGGCGAACGGTACGAGGCGCGGCTGGTCGCGGATGACGTTATCCTCGTCGAGGGCATCGCGGACAGCGAGTCGGAGTCCCAGCGAGTCGACGCGATCATTAAGGCGGCCCCCGAGGGCACCACCGTGGTGAACGCCGTCGGCAAGGCCGGGCTGACGCCGGCCGGAGGCCTTGCGAAGAAGTACGGCGAGGCCCTGAAGCCGCTCCTTGGCGACACCCTCACCTACCGTGTGCTGGACGACAACACCCTGATTGTGGAGGGCGAGCTGGACACTGCCGGTGAGAAGGAGCGCGCGGCGTCGATCATCTCGGCGCTGGGCGACGTAGTCAGTGTCCTCGACCTCGTGACTGTGAAGCCCGGGCCGGACGCAATGGCCCAGTCAGCGGCGGCGCGCAAGGCCGAGGCAATCGGGCGCATGCTCGGGGACAAGTACGACGCGTCGGCGCTCGACGAGAACACCGTCGTGGTCCGTGGGGTAGCCCCCGGCAAGGCTGAGCAGGAACGGATCGGCCGTCTACTCGCCGACGTCGCCGGAGATCTGACCGTCGTGAACATGGTCCTCTCCGCCGAGAACGTTGCGACCAAGACACCGGCCGAACGGGCCATGGAGATGCTCAAAGACGGGCTCGGGCCGGACTACACCGTCCGCACGGTTGCCGGCGACGTGGTCATCGTCGATGGAGCGGCCTCAAGCGACGAGGAGCTCAACCGCGTCGATCTGCTCATCCAGGCTGCGCCCGAAGACGCCACCGTGGTCAACCTCGTCTCAAAGGGCGCCGCGAAAGCTTACGCGGACGCGCTGAAGTCGGTCCTTGGCGTCGACCTCACGTACACCGCGATTGACGAGAACACACTGCTGGTCGAAGGCCAGGTGACGACGGCGGGACAGAAGGCACGCGCCACCGAAATCCTCGGATCCCTCGGCGAAGCGCTGACCGTCCTGGACATGATAACCGTCAAGCCTGGTCCCGGCGCCATGGAGCAGTCCGAGGCAGACATCAAGGCCAAGGCCATCACCCAGATGCTGGGCGGCAACTACACCGCCAAAGCCATCGACGAGAGCACGGTTCTCGTTGAGGGCGCCGCTCCCGGGAAAGCCGAGCAGGAGCGCTTGGCGGGCATCCTTGACAAGGTCGCCGGCGACTTGACCGTCGTCAACATGATCCTGCCGGGTGCGGATGCAGGGCTGAAAAGCCCGGCGGAGCGGATGATCGCCGCGCTGAAGCCGATCGTGCCGGAGAGCCTGAAACTCGTGGTTCTCGACTCGGAGTCGGTCCTCATCGAGGGGATCGTCCCGACCACGATCGACAAGGAGCGCGTGGACAAGATCGCCGAAGCGTCGGCCAAGTCAGGCAGCGTCAATGTGATGTCGCTGGTCATGACCGAAATGCAGTCGAAGACTCCCGCCGCGAGGCGAATTGAGCATCTCAAGAAGATACTTGGAGACGAGTACAACTACATCGTCTGGGACGACGACACGGTCCTCGTAGAGGGCAACGTCGACAGCCAAGCGGAGCTGGAGCGCGTCCAGAAGATCCTCAAGGCGGCAGACGAGGACTTTAAGGTCGGCGACATCGTCACCTACGGAGACAGTGGTGAGGCCGGGGAGCCGGACGCCCGGACAACCGCCATCGCCGAGCAGATATCCAAGGCCATCGGCGAGCCGTACCGAGTGTGGGCGCTCAAGACCGGCAAGATCGTCGTCGAAGGCGCTGCCACCGATCAAGGAGCCGTCGACCGGCTGACCCAGTTGCTCGAGGCATTCAAGGATGACGCCGAGATCGTGAACCTTGTCAGTGTCTCACCGCAGCCCACCGTTTCGCTTGTCGCACGGGCCGAGTCCCTGCGGTCAGTGCTCGGAGACACCTTCCAGGTCCGCACGCTGCAGGGCAGAGCGGTCATCGTTGAGGGCGTGACCACGGACAAGGAAGGAGCGGATCGCGTCCAATCGATCATCGACGCGATGGGCACGGAAGTGCCGATCGTGAACCTGGTGACGGTTGCCGATCCGGCGAAGCGACAGATCATCGCCCATGTGAAAGTACTCGACATCAACCGCGGGTACCTGAAGAAGCATGGCATCAACTGGGGTCAGCTCACGGGCGGTGCCGACGAGGTATCCTTCGCCGACCAGCCCTTCCTGATCAGGGTCGAAGAGGGCATCAACAACATCAACCCCTTCGGCGCCAACATCGACCTTCTCAAGCAGACCGACTTCGCGCGGGTCCTTGCAGAACCGAACCTGGTCGTCAACGACGGCGAAGAGGCAAGCATTGTGGTGGGCGGCGAGATCCCGATCCCCGTCCCGCAGCTCGGAACGGGTGCGACCTCGGTAACGATCCAGTACAAGGAATATGGTGTCGTCTTGCGGATGAAGCCGCAGATCATGTCAGACGGCACGTCAATC
Organism: Candidatus Zipacnadia bacterium; assembly: GCA_029821745.1. Taxonomy (GTDB): domain Bacteria; phylum Armatimonadota; class Zipacnadia; order Zipacnadales; family JABUFB01; genus JALGSS01. The sequence goes on along the minus strand of JALGSS010000042.1, from coordinate 19,734 downwards.
CGGTTGGAGATCGAGCCGGAGGTTAGCTCCATCGACTCGGCCACGCAGGTGAGCATCGGCGGCATTGCGGTGCCTGCCTTCCGCACGCGCAAGGCGAAGACGACCGTGGACATGCCCGACGGGGCGACGCTGGTCATCGGTGGCCTGCTGCAACGTGACCAGACGAAGGTAGTCCGGCGAATCCCGATTCTCAGCAAGCTGCCGATCATCGGCAGTCTTTTCACCAGCAAGGAATGGCGGAGCGGCTACAGTGAACTGGTGATCCTGGTGACTCCGGAGATACTGCAGACAGCCAAGCCCTAGCAGGTCGCGGTCTCTGGAAGCATGGCCGTCTCTAACCCGCTGTGGCGAAGGAGCGGAGTCAGTTGATACGCATAGTGATCACTGAAGCAAGCATAGGGATGGCAGACGGCATCCGCCAGCAGCTCGCATCGGGAGGCGAGTTCGAGATCGTCGGCTACGCCCGCGACGGCCTGGAGGCCGCGCAGCTGGCCATTCAGCTCTCTCCCGACGTGTTGATGGTCCACGAGGACCTACCGGAAGTATCAGGATACCGTGTTTCGGAACTCGTGAACGCGGCCGCGTCGGATGTCGGGGTCTTGGTGCTGGTTGAGCAAGAGACCCCCGAAGCATTGAGGCGAGGGATGGCCGCCGGAGCGCGTGCCGTCCTGCCCCTCGACGCGCCGACGGATCGTCTCGTCGCCCTCGTCGCTGAAGTGGCATCGCTCAAGGGAATCCGCGACGAGCCGGAATTCCCGCTCGTCACCGACCCTGAGCGCATGCCGGTCAGCACTGCAATCACGTCGGCGCGCGGCGGCGCTGGGAAGACCACGGTTGCCGTGAATCTCGCCGTCCTGTTCGCGCAGCGTTTCCCCAATCAGGTGGCTCTGGTCGACTTCCACGGCCAGTTTGGCGATGCCTGCGTCGCACTGGACATTGCCCCCAACGACAGCATCGCGGATCTTGCCTCCTTCCCTGAGTTGGACGCAGAGCTCGTGCAGACCCACTTGATGACGCACGCACCGACGTCCCTGCGCCTCCTGGCCGCGCCCGAAGTGCCGTTGGACGATGATGCCGACATCGCTCGGATCGACACGGGTTTCATGGCCTCCCTGATTGGCCACCTGCGCCGATCCTACCGGTTTGTGTTCTTCGATATCCCACCGCTGCTGTGGCCGCTCAGCGAATACGTCTTCTCCCGCTGCCAGCAGATCATCGTTGTGACCAACTTGTTCGACCTGGCAGCGATCCGCAACTGCCGTTCCCTGCTGATGCTGGCCGAAGATGCTGTGGGAGACGCGGAGCGTGTCAAGCTCGTCGCCAACCGCTCGCCTCGCCGCGGCGACTTCGGGCTCAACGACCTTGAGCAGACAACTGGGCGCAAGGTGTACTGCCAGCTTCCCGACGACTTCGAGACTGCTACCGGAGCCTTGAACGGAGGACTACCGGTCGTCACGGAGTACCCGAATTCGCCCTTGGGCAAGGCGCTGTCCGGTCTTGCGGACCAACTGCAGCGCGAGTTCCACTCGAAGGCGAACAACGCCTGACGCTGCTGGGCTGCGGAGACGACACGCATCCGGGCTTTGCTGTCTGAGCCGCCCCGGCGCTGGGAGCTTCCGCGGCGACCGCTCGGCGAAATCGATCGGTTGGCCGGGGAACGTCATGATTGTCTCATACCGTGCTTGCACCTACTCTCAAGCTCTGTCACCCGCCCAGCATCTGGCTGTGGCGGGCCGCACGAGGTCGATGGCTGAAGTCCCGATGCTCGCCGACGTGACCCGGTCCTAACGCCCAACGGCCTCATCGCGACCTCGTCTCGGACAGGGTCTCACGCATCGATTGCGCGGAGGGAAGACCTTATCGTGCTACCACAACCCAGACAGCAGACAGCTCCATCTCGCGGCCCGAGCGCCGCTGGTCCAGGCCAGCAGCTTACTGACGTCCGTGCGCAGGTCCATCAGAAGCTGCTGCGTGAGACTGAGTTCTCCGTCCTCCAGCACATGAGCGAAGCTCAGTTGCTCGAGAGAATTCAGTACCTCACCGACGTCGTGTCCGATGATCTCGGCATGTCCCTGTCGGCGAAGGTCCGCGAGCAACTGCAGCAGGAGGTCCGCAATGAGGTCATCGGCTACGGCCCCATTCAGGGCTTGCTCGATGACCCAACGGTCAGCGAGATCATGGTCAATGGCCCTGAGTCCATCTACGTGGAGCGCGATGGCCGCCTGACGAGAACCGACATGGTCTTCATGGACAACGGTCACGTCATGCGGATCATCGAGAAGATCATCGCGCCCCTGGGGCGCCGCCTCGATGAATCCAGCCCGATGGTCGACGCCCGCCTGCCGGACGGGTCTCGTGTGAATGCGATCATCCCGCCGTTGTCGATCTGTGGTCCCGTCGTCACGATCCGGAAGTTCTCTGCAGACCCGCTGACACCGGAAGACCTCGTGGGCTTCGGCACCCTCTCGGAGAAGATGCGCATTTTCCTCGAGGCTTGCGTCCGCGCGCGCCTGAACGTCCTTGTCAGTGGCGGAACCGGTAGCGGGAAGACGACCACGCTCAACACGCTGTCGTCGTTCATCCCGGCCGATGAGCGCATCGTCACCTGCGAGGACGCCGCAGAACTGCAGTTGCAGCAGCCTCATGTGGTCCCCCTGGAGAGTCGGCCGCCCAACATTGAGGGCAAGGGTGAGATCACGATTCGCCAACTGGTCAGGAACTGCTTGCGCATGCGCCCCGACCGGATCATCGTTGGTGAGTGCCGTGGCGGCGAAGCGCTGGACATGCTGCAGGCCATGAATACGGGTCATGACGGCTCACTTACCACGCTGCACGCCAACTCGCCGCGTGACACTCTCGCTCGTCTCGAGACCTTGGTTCTCATGGCGGGCACCGAGTTGCCGGTGCGCGCCATCCGTGAGCAGATAACGTCCGCTATCGACCTCATCGTCCAGCAGTCCCGTCTGCGAGACGGCACCCGCAGGATTTCACACATTACCGAAGTCCAGCGGATGGAGGGCGAAGGTATCGTCATTGAGGACATCTTCCGCCTGGAACGTCAGGGCGTTTCGCCCGACGGGCGGATCATCGCGTACCATCGGCCCACCGGCGTCCGCCCCCTGTTCATGGAGCAGTTGGCGGCAGAGGGTCAAGACCTTGGGGCGGACATCTTCACGCCCGACGCATAGGGCGACCCGAGCCGCCAGTGCGGCTTTTGCCCGCCGATGTCGGCAACAAGGGGCCAGGTTCCGCCGGAAAGCCGCAACAAGGGGAGGCCACACCTCGCGGGGGCTACGCATCAGACGGGCCGAGGTGCAGGGCAGGGGGACACCATGGCAAGTCTGCTGATACATAGGGGTTGAGAAATCGATGCCTGCTGGTATGATCCTTCCGCTCATCATCGTCCTGGGCGTGGGCACACTGGGTGCCCTTGTCTGGCTAGTGCTGGGCACTGGTGATCGAGGCCGCCGGCGCCTGGCTTCTCTGGGGGCCGCCAACGTCAGTGCCGGCGAGTCCAGTGTGTCCGGCCCGAGCATCCGTGGAGACGCCGTGCCGGCCCTCACACAGGCCCTCCAGGCCACTCCACTGTGGCAAGACCTGCAGGTGCAACTGATTCGGGCCGGCTGGCTCCTGAGACCCTCTGAGTTCCTCGCGCTTTGCACCGGAGCCGGAATCGGCGTCACCGGTATTGGGTGGCTTGTCACCAAGAGCCTCGCCCAGGGACTCGTGTTCGGTGCCGTCTGCGCCACAATCCCATACGTGATGCTCAAGGGACGCCAACAGCAGCGCCTCAAAACGCTCACATCCCAAGTCCCGGACGCTCTCGACATGCTCGCCGGCTCGCTGAGAAGCGGCTGCGCCCTACTCCGGGCCATGCAGGTCATCCGCACACAGATGCACCCTCCCGTATCCGAAGAGTTCGGGCGCGTCGTTGATGAAGTCTCCTTCGGCGTCGCGGTAGAGGATGCGCTGTCCAACATGGTTCTGCGCACGGGTAGCTACGACCTCGAGCTTATCGTTGCCGCGATACAGACCCAACTGACGGTCGGCGGCAACCTCGCCGAGATATTCGATAGCATCGGCGAGATGATCCGAGAGCGCGTGCGCCTGATGGGAGAACTGCAGACGGCAACGGCTGAGGGCCGAATGTCGGCGGGGATCCTGCTGGGCATGCCGTTTGTGATGGCTTTTCTGATCAACCTGATCAGCCCGGGCTATCTTGCTCCCCTCTTCAAGGAGCAGCTCGGACTGGTTCTTTTGGGTGTTGGCGCCGTCTTGATGGTCATCGGTACACTCGTGATCCGTAAGTTGGTCGACATCGACATCTGATGGGCCGCGCGGCCGGTTTCCGGCCGATCGAGGAGACTACTGCACAAGGGCTGGTACCCATGTTTCTGCTGTATGCCATCGCCGGGCTCATCTTCGTGGGGGTAGCCATCCCCATTGTGGGGGTGTACCTGGAGAGCCGCTCAGTTCGTGTCCAAGAGCGGATGCGGAAACTCCAGAAGCCCAGGATTGCTCCGGGGTCGCCCATCGACCGTGAACTACAGCGGTCCCTGTGGGAGCGTGCCGTTGGTCCTGCTCTGGCGGGCATCGGCCAGTCTCTTCTGAAGACGACACCCGGCGGCGCCGTCGAGCAGGCACGCATAAAACTTGAGCGGGCCGGCAACCCGGCTTCACTGGACGTTGCCACGTTCATGGTTATCAGGGCGATCTCCATGGGCATCGGCATCATGGGCGCTCTCGCCGTAATCACAATGTGGCGCGGCGCTCAGCCTCTCCACGTCTACCCGGTCGCCGGGCTCGTGCTCTTCATGGGCGTCGCCGCCCCCACGAGCTTCCTTGATTCAAGCATCAAACAACGCCAGTACCAGATCACCAAGAGCATGCCTGACCTGATCGACCTTCTCGTTGTCAGCGCCGAAGCCGGCACCGGACTCGATGGCGCTCTCGCTGAGGTTGTCAAGCGCAAGGAAGGGCCCCTTCCCGACGAGTTCGAGCGAGTCCTGACCGAGATACGATTGGGAAAGCGACGATCGGAAGCGTGGCAGGACCTCGCCGAACGCTGCGATGTCGAGGACCTGCAGAACCTGGTTGCAGCACTTCACCAGGCGGAAGACCTCGGTGTGAGCATCGCGAACACGCTCCGCGCCCAGGCCGATTCCTTACGGACACGGCGGACCATGCGCATTCGTGCCGCGGCAGCAACCCTGTCGACGAAGATGCTGTTCCCGCTCATTTTCTGCATCTTCCCGGCACTGTTCGTCATCGTCCTTGGCCCTGGCATGATGTCCATCATGACAGCCTTCACGGATCTGGGCTGGTAGAGCGTCTGGCGACAGCACTGTGAGAGGGCGGCCCGAGACTGGCCACGGAGATCCCGGCCCGGTGCCCCTCACAAACAGGAATCGCGCGGGCCGGCGTGGCCACCACGCAGGCCCGGGCAGGTTGACGCCTGCAACTGCGTTCTCCTATCATTATGCACATTGATCGCCGCACTGCGCGATGTGAGCGCGGGTACGGACGGGGGCTAATGCTCTGGTAGCCACAAGGTCGCCAGAGGCCACCCACAGGGAGTCCATGAGAGTCTTTATTACCATTACCGACGCCCAGGCATCCTCCGAAGCGGCGGCCGTGCTCAAGCGTGCGCAGCCGCACTGGGACGTTCGTGTGTGCCGTGACAGCAGCCTTGAGACGGTCCTCGGGAACGCGGAGCCGACAGACATTTGCGTCTGGGACGTCGGCATTGCCGGCCCCGGCAACAAGGTCACGCACAATGGCGGCCCGGTTGTCATCGCCTGGTGTACGCCGGAGGATGTTCCCCACCTGCCTGAGTTCCTCAACGCCGGCGCAAGTTTCCACGTCGTACGCACGCCTCAGTGGCAAGACGTGTTCGTCGCAGTGCTCACGCGTGCCGCTCAGGGCCTGGAGGGCCCCGCGCCGAAGGCTCGCGAGCAGCGGCGTTCGCTTCTTGGGCGTCGCCGACGCCAGCCGCAGCCTCCTGATGAGCAGCCTAAAAGTGCGACCAGTGCTGTCGAGCAGGCGACCGACGATGGCGCATGGGCTACGTTGACCAACGTCGACGACATCGCTGAGCTACTGCGCTCAGCGCTGGCTGCCCCCGGCAATGCCACCACCTTCGATGCGGGCATCGTTGTCGCCGACAACATCGAGTCCGGCGACAAGAACTACGTGTCTCATGGCCTGCCTGAACCCTTCGCAGATAAGGTCGCGGCCCGTCTCCGGCAGGAGCTTACCGAGGAGGGGCGCCTTGGTAATGTGCGCCCTGTGCTGTTGACCGAAGTCGACAGGTTGTCAGGCACTCCGGCAAAGCTGGCCCTCCGCGCCCTGTACCAGGAGGAGGGCGTAGCGCGGATCTGTCGTGTCCCCCTTTACCTGGGCGAGTCAGTGTCAGGCGCTCTGGTGCTGACTTCGCGAGACAAGGCCCCGTCAGGTCCTGTAGACGACGGGCTCTCAGTACAGTTCGGCCTCCAGTTGGCCCTCTTTGTCTCCAGGGGCCTCGTAGGGGAAGTGGCGGCCCGCGTGCTCGAAACGCGAGAAAGGCTGCTGGACGTCGCCGTGGCGCTGAGTGCCGGAACGGAAATCGACGATCTTCTCGAACTCGTCGCTGACGTGGCACTTCAGGTCACTAGGGGAAGGACCTGCGCGATCAGGATCCTCGACGATGACCGCCAGCAGTTCCGGAAGACGTACGTCTCCCCGGCCGGAGACCCCAGCCCTGAACATCGCGCCGAGTGGGAGGCCATCGACAGTGGCCGGCCCATCTCCGCCGAGGCGGACGCTGTTGCTGCCACAGAAGCGGTTGTCGCCGTGCCGATGAACCTTGATGCGAACCCCATCGGCGTCGTGTCAGTGATCGGGAAGCCGGGACGGAGCTTCTCCGCATCCGAGATCACATCTCTGAGGCTCCTCTCAGCGCAGGCTGCCGTGGCCGTTCACAACTCCAATCTGTATGAGATAGCCCGCCGCCGAAGCCAGCATATGGAGGTCGTGGCGGCCCAGGCGTGGCAGGAAGAGGCTCGGGCCCGAGCACTGTTTGAGATCGCTACCGCGGTCACGGAGAAAATCGATCTCAATGACATCCTCGCTCACGTAACGCGTAGCGCCTGCACCGAGATCGGCTTTGAGCGGGCGCGCATCTACCTGGCAGACCACGAGCATCAGATGCTCATCGGCCAGTTGGAGGCGACTGCAAGCTCGGACCCTGTCCCGATCAAGGACGAGCGGGTGCCACTGCGGCCCGATACGGACAACCCGCTGGCAGAGGCCGCGCTCGGGTCGGCGCCGTACATGATCGTTTCGGTCCAGGACGAGTCTGAGGACGGCCCGAAGGCGTATGAGCGCCTCTTCGCTCCGCTGATCGGGCAGGGCATGCTGGTCGGGCTGATCGCCGCGGACAATCCCTTCTCCTGCACGCCGGTCTCGCCCCAACGCACCCGGTTGCTGCATTCGCTGGCCGGCCTCGCGAGCGTGGCCATTGAGCGAGCCCGCGTGGACAAGCTGCGAGACACACTGATCTCCTCGGTCTCCCACGAGCTGCGCGCGCCGCTCGCGTCGATACGAGCATACAACGAGCTCGTAATGGGCGGAGACGCCGGGGAAATCAATGAAGAGCAGCACCTGTTCTTGAGCCGCGTTGAGCGTGCCTCAGCACGCCTCGAGCGCCTGATTTCGGACCTCATGAATCTGTCGAAGCTCCGCTCGGGCGAGGTATCGATCAGGAAAGAACCCACGGACCTGTCAACACTCATCCGCGGCGTCCTCGACACGATGCAGCCCAAGGCTGGGGCGGCGGAGATACGCCTGGACTTTAGCGAGAAGGACCATATCCCGCCCACGATGACCGACCAGGGACGCCTCGAACAGGTGGTCACCAACCTCGTCGATAACGCGATCAAGTTCAATAACCCGGGCGGGAACGTTGTCGTGACGCTCGAAGCCCAGGACAACCTCGCTGTCATCAGCGTCGCCGACGACGGTCCCGGCATACCCAAGTCATCCCAGTCCACTATCTTCGAGGAGTTCCAGCACGGCACGGACGACCGCACGAGAGCCAAGGAAGGCGCGGGGTTGGGGCTCGCGATTGCCAGGCGCGTTGTGGAAGTGCTTGGAGGGGATCTGTGGGTGGAGAGCGAAATAGGCGAGGGGACAACTTTTTACGTATCCCTACACCTTGAGTCCGTGGAGGATCAGGCGCAGTAGGCATCTCGGCCCGATCCGGTACCCATCTGTATTTCAGAACCGACTAGGAGAATCCCATGACCGGTCGCAAGATCCTGATCATCGATGACGACGAACTGCTGGTAGGCGCGATACAGAAGAAGTTCGAGACTGCCGGTTTCGACGTCAACGTTGCAACGACCGGAAGCGAGGGCAGGGAACTGCTCGAGAGAGAGAAGCCCGATCTGCTGGTTCTCGATCTCGCGCTTCCCGACGACGACGGCACCGACATCTGTCGAGATGTCCGGGCGTCCAGCACCATCCCGATTATCATGCTAACGGGGCGGGCCGAGGAGACAGACCGCATCGTCGGTCTTGAACTCGGGGCGGACGACTACGTGACGAAGCCCTTCAGCCTCAGTGAGCTTGTGGCCCGCGCACGAGCCGTCTTGCGGCGAACCGAGCCGCAGCGGCAGGTGCAGGAGGAAGAGCCCACCATGCTCCAGGGAGCCGGCGTGACCGTCAACCTGCGCGCCCACGAAGTGACGGTTGACGGTCAACCCGTCTCGCTCACGCCCACCGAGTACAAGCTCCTCGTTACGCTGATGAAGCACGAGGGCGAGGTCCTCAGCGCCGAGAAGCTGCTCGAGGCGGTGTGGGGGTACGATGAGTACGACACCCACCTCGTGGAGGTCCACATCGCCAATCTCCGGAGCAAAATCGAGCCCGACCCCAAGAACCCGGAGAGAATCCACACGCTGCGGGCCTTTGGATACCGCTTTGGCTAGCAGGCATGGGGCATGACTTCCCGAAACACAAAGGGCCGCCGATTCTCAACGAGTCGGCGGCCCTTTTCGTATGTCTCTGGCCGCCCTCTCCCCTACTCCTCGGCCAGCAGCGTGAGGATCGCTTCCCGGCGCTGCAGAAGCGTCTCCGGCAGCCTGTCGAAGTACTGCGGGTGCACGAACACGCCCGGCACCGGGTCAAGAAGAGCTGCTAGCCGATCGGCGCGCTCCCCGGTTACCTTCCCCTCGTCCAAGAGCTTTCGGGCGGCTTCGAGCAAAGCGACATCCTCGAGGCCGTCGCGGATCAGCTTCAGCCTCAGCGACGGCACCGTACCCTCGCCATCGGGCGACGGGTACACGACCCACCCGTTCCCATTGTGCGCGCCTGCGTAGGGGAAGCCGGAGAGCTTGTCTCGCAGTGCCGGCTTCTCCCAGAAGTCGTCGTCCAGTCCCCACGCGTTCCCCGACCAGATGAAGACGACTTTCGCGCCGTAGTAGTGGGACATCCACAGCGCCAGACGCTGCTCGAGAGCCGGATTGTCGATCTGCATATTCGGCGCGTCGACAAGCGGCGCCCGCATCTGCCAGCGCACGGGAAGGTGGCAGTAGTAGTGCCACAACTCGGGCCTCTCGAGGTCCCGGTGTGCCTCGGGATCGTACCCGCTCGCGGAAATGTCGGTCATCCAGGCATCACAACCGGCGGCCATGTTCTCGTGCCAATCGGACGCCAAGTATATCTTCAGACCGGGGTACTTCTCTCGGACCATCTCCATGAACGGGGCGTTCTCCTTGATGAAGGTCTCGTCGTCGGGCTCGTCCTTGTTGCTGTACGCGACTGTGCTTTCCACCCAGCCATTCGTCTTGAGGTGCTCATAAAGCGAGTCGAAGTTCTTGGTTCCCGGGCGGTCCACCTCGAACAGTCGCTGGCCGTGGGATTCCAGGAATGCCCTCATGTCATCGAACTTCTGCGGGTTCTCAGGGTCCCACTGGCCCTTGAGCGCATCGACGGGGACCACGTGATTCTTGAGCACCAGCGCGCAGTGGTCTCGGTACGCTTCCGGTGTCATCTTGTGCCGCCGGAACCAGCCGACGAATGGGTACGCCTTCGGGTCGAGAGCCAGGCCCGGCACCACCTTCACCGGGACGGCTATCCGGGCGCTACTGTCACCGTCGGTCACCGTCACCACACAGTCAATGACGCCGGCCGGAGCATCCCGCGGCAGTTCGACGTCCACCCAGAAGGCTCCGCAGTCAGGCCCGCTAACAGCCACCTCGGTCTCCGGCAGCAGGGGATCGGGCCAGCGGTCAGCGGCGTACCGGGGATACGCGGCCAGCTTGGACGTAGTGACGAACACCTGCCTAAACACCGTGACATCCGCGCCCTGTGCGTCCACGCTGATTGTGTAGGTCTTGTCCGGCGCGTCGATGTTCGGCAGGATCGCCACCTGGAACGATTGCGTCTCGCCTGCTGCGGCGATCCGCGACTTTGCCTGGTGGACGAGGTCTTCCGCGGGAAGGAATGTCTCGCCCCGGAACCAGTACTTCGGCGGCCATACCTTCACCAAGTCATGAGCGATCCCGACGGCAAAGGAGGCCTGCGGTTCCGCCGCGAAGTGGGACTGGAAACGGGTCAACTGGTCGCTGAAGGGAAGACCCCACGGGTCCACCGTGTCCAGCATTTCCTTCTCCGCGTCAGGCACGTCAGGCGGCGCGCCCTGCGCGACCATGCAGAGAGTGAGTAGTGCGACCACGATGACGAACAACTCCAAGCCGCAAGGGCATGGATACATGGTGAATCACCCCGAGTCGATATGCGATAAAACGATGGGACGGTAGGGGTATTTCTCCACGCTCCCGCGATGCCCTGCCCTGACCTGCAAGGCCACTGCTCTCCGAGGCGTGTGGCTTGCGCGGACTTGACGGCATGAGCAGGGCGTGCTATGAGCCCGTGGGGTGAGACAATTGGCACTGGGCAGTGCATCTTACAGAGGATGATCCGACATCAACAGCTTCCTTGAACTTGCGAGGGCGCGCCGTAGCGTCCGCGAATACAAGCCCGACCCGATCCCGGATGATCTGCTGCTTGAAGTCCTGGAAGCTGCGCGGTGGGCGCCCACAGCGGTCAACACGCAGCCGTGGGAGTTCATCGTCGTGAGGGACCCCGAGGTGAAGGCGGCGGTGGGCCGGAGTGCACGCTACTTCGGCTTACGCTGGCCGCACATTCACGAGGCGCCGGCGCGCCGACCGGGGTCTGGGCACGTGCTGGATCGGCGGCTTCAAGGAAGCCGTGGTCGCCAAGCTTCTCGGCGTGCCGTCGGGCTACATACTCCCTGGTTTCTGCACCATCGGGTACCCGGCCTCTGACACAGCAGCGCCGGAGAAGAGGCCGCTGGACGCCATGGTTCACCAGGATACGTTCACTGGCGGCAAGGATGGCATGGGGGCTCTGCGCGGCCCTCTGGAGGTCCTTGGACGCCTGTTCAGGTTGCAGTTCAAGAGAGCCCGTCGGGAGGACGACTGACCGAGCTTTGTCCCGTGTCGACGAAACCCACAGTGAGAAAAAGGGGAGCGGCGCATCGCCGCTCCCCTTTGTTGACTTCACCGTCCGGCTAGCGGTCAGTGGACCTCTTTGGTCTGCTGGTCGATCGCGTGGTCCGCCGACGTATCCCCCTCATAGCCACAGTCATCCGGCTCCAGCAGTCGCTTCCGCAGTTCCGACTGGCTATCGGTTAGCAACTCGCCGTCCACGCTCAGAATGCGTGGGGTGACGAAGATCACGAGTTCGCTGTCGATACTCGAAGTGCTCTTGGTCTGGAACAGCGGGCCAATGAGCGGGAGGTCGCCGAGTACCGGGATCTTCTTCCGGGTGATTTCCTTCTGGCGCTGGCGCAGTCCCCCGATCACGATGGTCTCGCCGTCTCGCGTTCGGACAGTGCTCGTGGCATTCCGCGTGCTCAGCAAGGGAAGCCCCGTGGCGGCGTCGACCTCACTGATGTTGCTGACCTCCACGTGAACGGTGGTGGTGATCTCGCCATTCCCGCCGGTCCACGGGCGGACCTCGAGCCGCACGCCGACAGGTACCGCCTCAATGCGCTCCTGCTGGTTGCCGCCCACCTGGTACTCGACGAGGATGAACCGGTCCTGGCCGATGAAGATGTTGGCCGGCTTACCGTTCACTGCCGCGATGCGCGGGTTGGAGTGAATCTTCGCCTTGCCCTCGGTCTTGAGTGCGTGCAGCGTCGCAGTCAGGTTCGACGTATTCGCTATGACGCCACCGGTCAGGCCCCCGTCGACCGTGTCCCGGTAGTTCAGAGAACCCGTGGCGCTGTCCGTGCCGAAGCGCTGCTTGTGGCTGTTGTAAAGCCACGCGAAGTCCCGGTCATAGTCGCCGGTGTTGGTGAGCTCGACCGCGAGCACCTCCACCATGATCAGCGGCGGCGGCAGGTCGACGCTCTTGAGGTCGTTCTCGATCTTCTTGAGCATCTGATTCGGAGCCGTTGCGACTACCGCGTTCTGCTCCGGGTTGAACTGGACGTACCGCGTGATGAAGGTGGGCAGCAATTCCTTCGCGTCTTCGGCCCGTAGGTATCGCATCGGGAAGGAAGCCGTGCCGCTACGGTTATAGGTGGTCAAGTCTCGCGGCACGCCCTCACTCAACATGAGCACGTCGCCTTCGCTGGATAGCGCGAGACCGTACCCGGCCGCAATGGCGCGGATCACCGCCATCGGCTCCATGTCCTTCAGGTTCGTGTTGACCTTGTGGCTGACCGCGTCATCCAGCGTGATGTTGAGTCCGGCCTTCCGGGCAACCTGCGCGACGACCTGGTGGATATCCGCCCGTAGCGCGCGGACGCTCACAAGGCCATCAGCCACCTCCACGGACAACAGCTCGTCCTTCCCCTTGCCAACGGTCTTCTTCGTCTTGCTGTCGCCCACATCGGCGCGCAGGGGCGCGTCGATCGTGAGTACGAAGGTGCGCTCGTCGGTGCTGCTGCGTCCCTTGAAGTGACTCGGCTCGGACAAAGTCACTTCCATCATCGCGCCGATCCCATCGCGCGCGTTCTGGGGAGAGTAGAACAGAATGGTGCTGACCGGGTCGGCGTCCGGGTCGATGAAGTAGTCCTCCAGCTTCAGCCGGGCGTTCGTGAAGCGAACGCTGACAACCTGGCGCTTGCGCCTGGTGTTGCTGAAAGTCCACTCCCACTGAAGGATGCCGTCTGACTTTACCTCGATCTGCACGGCGTTCGAGACGACATCCCACTTCACGTCCGTGATGTAGCAGTAGGCCTCGGCGCCGGCCTCGCCCGCCAGCATCCCCGCGAGCAACATGACGCCGAGAAGCGCCATCAGGCGAGAGTTCGTTGAGCACGTTCGATGCATGTTTCCGTCACCAAATCTCTCTGAACGATTGAGCGGCTCAAGCCGGCCGCTCTCAGTGGCCGTTCTCAAGAAGCCGGAGTCTGTGAAGGGCCTCGACTGGTGGGAACGACCTCCGCGCTGATGCAGACGAGGATCTCGTTCACGGTATCGATCCTCGTCACAGCCCGGAGCGTGCCACCCATTATCGGGCTCTCCATGATCGATGGGAATTCCTGCTTCTGTGAGGCCCTCTCTCGCGTCTGCAGACCGCCGAAGATGATGCACTCCCCGGTGCGAATCCTCAGATTGCCCTCTGCCTGCTGCCGCGAAACCAGGGGCAGTCCCCCTGAATGACTGCCGATGATGCTATCGGAGGCCACCTGGAAGGGTACGCTGATGGAGCGCCCGTCACCGGTCCACGGGGTCGCCTCAAGCCGCACGCCGACCGAGACCCTGCGCAGCTCTAGCTCGTTGCCGCGCCAGGTCGGCCTCAGATACTTGTAGAACTGCTCTTTGCCGACGAAGACTCTGGCCACCCGGCCATTGGCGACGACGATGTCAGGCTCCACGTGTGCTTCGACGGTGCCATGAAGCCTGAGTGCTTGCAGGTCGAGGCGGATGCGGTCCAGAGACTTGTCCACGACCTGGACGTTCAGCCGCCCGCTGAGCGGAGCGAGTTCCGTGGAAGTGTTGCCGCCCTCTAGCAGCGCTTCCATGATCCTCGAGCTCTCCCGAGGCCTCCTGATCTGCACCACCAGCGCGCTGATCTTGATCTGCATCCCCGTCGCGTCGATCTTCATCAGGTCCGCTTCCAGTTTGTCCAGCAACGGAGGGGGACCATAGGCCGTCAGCGTGTTGCTTTCCACATCCGCGTGCAGATGACGGAGAACGAAACTCGGCAGTATACGCATTGCGTCGTCGACCGAAATGCTGTTGAGGCGGATCCGCCGCGACGGCGCCGTCCAATATGCCGCGACATCATCCACCGTTCCCGGCGAGACGTAGTACACGCCGTCGTGCTCGGCCATATGCAGGCACGTGATCCGGCAGAGCGTCTCCAGGAGCTCCGGCATCGGCGTCGTAGGGAGGTTGGCGGTGAGGCGACGGTCGATCCCCGGACCGATCTGGATCTGCGCGCCGGTCTCAGTGCTGAGCGCGTTGAGCACGTCCGTCAAGGGCTTGTTGACGACCTGCAGCCGGTACCCTCCGTCGGCCCCCTCCAGCAACAGGCGCTCCTTTGCCGTGCTGGCCCCCTCGTCCACAACGGGTTCGCGGTGGTACTCCCGATGCACCGTCATGATGAGCTTGCGCTTGTCGTCGGATAGGAGCATGTCGACCTTGAGCGGGAACCATCGCTGCGTCCAGTCGGCGACCCGATCCGGAAGCTGGATCTTCCCGATCCGCCCGGGGTTGAAAAGCATGAGGGCGATCTCAAGGCCTACGCCTTCCCGAGCCTCGCTCGGAACCGCGAAAGTCACGTGGCTGACCGGGTACTTGTCCACCGTGACGAGCTGGCCCACTTGCGAGCGCGCATTGGTGAGGATGAACCGGAAGTCCTTGCGCTCCGTCTGCTCCCAGTAGCGGCCGTTATTGTGCCAGAAGTTCATCAGGTCGACGAAGGTGTTGAGCGTCCCGTCGGCCTCCAGGATGATCCGGACGGCGTTCGGCAAGTCCTCGATCTTGACGTTGGTGATGTTGACGTAGGTGGCTGTGTCACCCCAGCTCTGACCGTAGACCGCTGTCGTGAAGCACGCCGGCAAGGCAAGCAAGCACAGCCCAACAGCAGCCGCCCGGGCGCCGTACATCCTGCGTACAGGCTGGGCTGCCGCGAGTTCAGCGGTCGTCTCCATACTGGGGGAATGAATCGTGAACACCTTCATCACGGCTTCGGCGCCTCCGGCATGTCGTCCAGGAATCGGTCCCGGATCCGTTTCTCCTCATCCGCAGGAAGATGCCCCGCCTCGTCGAGGATGCGAGCCGTGATGAACACCGCGAGCTCAACGTTGGTCTTCTCAATCCGCTTGGAGGTGAATAACTTCCCAATGATCGGGATCTCGCTGATGATGGGGATGCGCGCACGCTTCTCGCGCATCTCAGCCTGCCTCAGTCCGCCGATGACCACGGTCTGGCCGTCGCGGACGCGGACCGTGGTCTCCGACGTACGCTTGGTCTTGTTCGGCAGCCCGGTCGTCGGGTCGGGTGCGCTGAGCGTACTGATCTCCTGGTCCACGTAGAGGATGATCTCGCCCTGCCCGCCGGTGAGGGGCCGCATCCGCAGCCGGACTCCCGCATCGATCGAGTTGCTCTGGCCCTGGCCGGGGATCTGCACGGGCTTGCTCAGGTAACGCTTCTGGCCGATGAATACGCTTGCGTACATCCCACTGACCGTCGCCACACGGGGGTTCGCGCGCACTCTCGCCTTGCTCTTGCCGATCTGCGCCTTGAGGAAGGCGTAGAAATCCGGGGTCAATTCGGTCACCGCTGTCAGAACGGACTCGCCGGTCAGCGAATCTGTCGTCAGACCGAAGTTCGCGTTCTTGTACCCCAGACTGCTGGCGAAGGTGTCCGTGTCGATGTCCGTGTACTCCACAACGAGGACATCGAGCATGATCTGGGCAGCGGGGATGTCGAACTGCTGGACGTCCTCGCGGAACTTGTCGAGGACGGCGCGGGGCGCCGAGAGAACGACCGCGTTCTGGTCGGTGCTCACCTTGACGTCACTTTGGAGGAACTGGGGGAGCAAGGAGCGGGCGCGGGCCGGCTGGACGTACTTCGTGGTGACCGCCTCGATCTCGCCGAGGAGGTAAGAGGACGGATTCTTCGGCATGCCCTCGCTCACCACATACACCTTGCCCACTTCGGAGAAGGAGAACCCATACGCGTCCACGAGCAGGCCGATGATCTCTATGGGCTTCTTGTTGACGATGTTGATCGTGACCTGCCCCTTCACAGTGTCGTCCACGATCAACGGCAAGCCCGTCGCGCCCGCAAGTCTGGAGAAGACGTCGTGTGCGTCGGCATTGACGGCGAACACGCACACGCCGGCCGGGGTCACCTTGACGACGATGTCAGGAATGTCGTCGGCTTTATCGGTCGACTTCTGCGCGTCCGCCTTCGCGGCATCCGCCTTGCCGGCGCTCGCCTTCTCCGCTGCCGGCCCCCCGGCGCCCGGGCGAGTACGAGGGCCTTCGGTTGCCCACCCTGTGGCCACGACGAGCACACAGAGCAGGCTGATGAGGGCCACGAGCGCAAGATCCTGCTTACCGTTTCCAGGTTCGCATGACATTCCGGCTTGATGCCTCCTGATCCAAACAAAACGCCCGGCCCTCGCGTTCTAGCGGGGCGCGGGCAATGCCATCGTCGCGTGGCCGTGAATTGGCCCCGACGGTCGCATTCGGGCGACCTCGTCAACGCGCACATCGCGGGGCCACGCAGTCCGTCAACCCGGCCAGGACGGTCCACGCCCCGCTATTGTTAGAACACCCCAACGTCTCCGACGGACGCATCGACTTACTACTACCTCGTCGGTGGGCCGGGCGCCAGCGTCCGCATGCTGTACTCCATCGCGGTCTGTCCGGCCTGGATCACGTCCCCATCACTCAGCCGATGGGACACCACGGCCCTCCCATTGACGAACGTCTGGCCCGCCACAGGGCGTAGCATGTGCGAGCCTCCCACCACTTCCAGCCTGCACTGCTTCGGGGCGATTGTCCGGTCCTTGACGAGGGGTATGTCAGCACCGGGCGCACTGCCAATGAGCGTAGTAGGCTTATACAGTATAAACTGCTTCCCCGTGAGCGGTCCAGCAACGATCACGAGCCACGCCTGCTTCCTGATCTCTTCGACGAGCCCGATGCCGATACCTGTGCACATACCGAGAATAAGGATTCCCACGAACCGCGAGGGCGTGCCGCCACTTCCCCCGACTACCAGGAGAAGCCGGCCGATGGGATCAAACAGCAACCCGGCTATCAGGCCCCCGGCCGCCCCGCCGATCAGACCATTGATGATTTTGCGCGGCGCCGCCATCATGACCCCTGGGCCCAGGCCCACGAAAGCTCCCACGAGCGCCCAGCCCACGGAGCGCGCCATCACGGCCATCGCGAAGTTGCCCGCCCCAAGGGCGTCCGCTGCGAAGTTGCCCACCATGGAGTAGGCCAACTGTCCCGCGATGCCGCCGAGAGCCCCACCTGCGCCGCCGATCAATGCCCCGAGACCGCCGCCGGTCAGGATGCGCTCCCATGAGCCGACGACGATTCCCTCGACAGCGCCCAGCGACAGGCCGATCATCCCGCCGAGCACCAGGCCGAAAACGGCCATGTCCCGAAGCAGATGGCCAACGGAACGCCCGAACAGCGCGGTCTCCTGGGCCCGGGCACTTGGCTCTTGGATGGCCCACGCGATGGCCGCCCCAATTGCCCCGGCCAGCAGCATCTGCAGCACCATCGAGCCCACGATTCCGCCCGAGAAGGGGCTCTTGCCCTTCTTCGCGACGGAAACTCGCCCGTCAAGAGACGGCAAGGGCTCCACTGGCGGCAATGGCGCGGTCTCGTTCACGGGAAGCTCATCGGGGTCGCCCACTGGTGGCCTGTCGAGGCCACCCAATTCGTCCAATTCGTCCAGATCCTCGGTCTCAACTACGAGCGCACCGACCGGATCGGCAGGAGGCATCGGGACCGGTGGCAGGGGCTCCCGTGTCGCCCTGCTATCGTCTTCGCTGGGGAAAAGCTCGATCTCAATGTCGTCGAGGTCGTCCTCCGGTGGAGGAACGTCGTCTCGACCCTTGTCGTCGCTCATCGCATCAGCTACTCTGTGTGCGGCGTGAACTGGTCGAGGACTTCTGCCAGATGCAGACCGTCGTCGGGGTTCTGTGCATATATGGTAAACCCTTGCGCGGGAATGAGGCAATCCTCGTGCCACCGGAATACTTGCCACTCGCGCGTCGGCATGTCGATGACGATGGCGATGTGATGGGGCTGGGAGAAGAACGTGCGCTGTATGAACTGATCAGGCACCGACAAGTATACGCGCAACCCAGGGTGCGTGTGGTACCAACCCGCGACGCCATAGTCGGGGTAGAGCTGTTCGCGCTCGGCCAGCATCTCCCCCCAACTGCTCTGGGTAAAGGTGAGGCTTGTGCGGCTCCGTCTGGCTTGTCCCGCCGGGATCGCGGCGACAACCTGCAGGTACTCGCCCAGCGCGTCTACACACAAGTCGCCGGCCAGCAGGCCGCCCGTTTCGAGACGCGGGTAGTTGGCGGCGTCGACGAACATGCTCTCGATAGCGCGGATGTCCAGAAAGATCGCCGGACCGGGAGCGTCGTTCGGCTCCCCCACAGCCTGCGTGAACCGGTTGGGACGTGGACGTCGTCGCGCGTCCCGAGGGGGCACTTCCTCGAGCTCAATGGACAGGTCGTCATCTTCCGGCATGCCGCCGGGCTCTACTCGCTGGTTCATCGTGACACCACCGCAGGGCAAGCAGCCCTGGGAATGTACCTAATACGCGCCGGCGTCGGCGCCCGCGGCTACCAGGATCAGCCAGAGGATGGGGGCCAGCACGCCGACGATCAGCGCCCATGTCGCCTTCAGCCGTGCCCCGGGCAGGTCCAGATTCATGTTCCCCAAGACGTTGAACACCGATAGGCCCATGCAGAACCCAACGATCGAGAGAATCGCGCAACACGGCAGACCAAGGAGGCTGTACACAAGGGCATGGGTCGCACGCCGATCCAGCTCAGCCATCTGCACGGCCATCGCCGGGGACGGTTCGTTCCCATACGCTCGTTCAGGGAGCCCGACCTGCCGCGGGGGGTATGGCGGCGGCTGACCGCTGCCGGGGTAAGGCTGCGCGGCAGCCTTCGCCGCGGGCGACGAGCCGCAAGCGTAGGTGGTGCACCCTCCGTTCTCACGCCAGCAGTCGTCATGGTGAGGCGTATCGCAATCCGGGCAGACGATGACACGGGTGCCGGCTGTGATCTTCGTCTGGCAGTATGGGCAGGTCTTCCCGATGACCGTTGAGCCGGCGGGAACAGGGAGCGGGTCACCCGTTGACGGCCCGGGAGGAGGGGGCGGAACAGGGGGCGGGTGTCCACCCGGCATCGGGCCAAGAACCTGCTGGCCGCAACGCGGGCAAAATCGACCACCCACCCTTACTGGCGTCCGGCAATAGGGGCACCGCATGAGTGCGTCTAAGTTTGCGGCATCTCCGGTGAACTGTCAACAGACAGGCGCACTGGCTCCCACTGGCTTGCCGTAGTTCGCGTCACAGTCCAGTGGATCCACACCTGCTGCCCTGAAGCCGGGGGCGCGCGGGTAACGGGGTCTGGGGCCGGCGTGTAGACATGCACTGTGTGCGCTGGGCTCTGCCGCTGTATCCGGATGGTGGCCACTGCTCAGCGGGCCCGCTCGCG